>JBEKJD010000136.1:0-8270 GCA_050011415.1 Dissulfurispiraceae bacterium
CCCAATCGTACGGGTGCTCGAAGTTGGCGCTTATAGTTGCTCCTGTAAAAGATGTGCCGTTCCATTTATACGAATTGCTTCCCACGCCGACATCAGGCCAGTTCCAGTATTTCATCACTTGCGACATGGCGGTCGCCACGCATCCGGTCCAGGCGTGAGGGCAGGCCGGGTTCCCGCTTACTGCCGGCTCGGCAGGGGTATAGAGATTGTATATGAACCAATTGCTCTTTGGGTCGGTGGAAGCCCACGGGTCGCCCTGGTTCCACGTCGTTTGAAGCACCGGACCAACTGATGTTTGACCCGCCGATGACGACGATGGCGACGTTAAATCCAGCGCGTGTATTGACGCGGATTTTGGTGGCGCCACATAAGAAGGGGAACTCATCTTTTCCCATGCGCTTATTATTTTCATTCCTTGTTCGCTGTTGTATTTTGCGGAAGGCTGTACTGCCTGCATCGAATGAGCAGTGCTCGGGCCGTTTATCATGCTTACATTGTTGTATATCTCAGGGATAATCCACGACTCAATGGAATTCGGATCGTCGACTTTTGAGATGTCCAGACCCGAAGCAGGCGAGTAAAATAGGACCGGGCTAAAATCGTCGTAGTACGCCACCAACATATGTCCCGATGGAACAATATTCACGAGGTAGCCGATTGGCGTGCCCTCATACGACAGTACCTGTATGTCACCAACGCTCGGAGCGGTCTCCCCGTTCCAATTTCCATGTTCGGAAATATGTGCCTTCAGGTAATTTTGCGCAACTTGATAAGCTGTCTCTTCTGAGATGACCGCCGCATACGTCGAGTCGACAAGCGCGAATATACTAATGATGCAAAGAATCAGGAATATTTTTCTGAAAACAGATTTAGGGATGCCTGAGGCATTTGAGCTAATGGCAATACCCATGACGCATAGGACCAAAGAAGAAATGAATGCGAGTTGGATAAGCATAATGCCTCCCTACAAGAGGTTGACCTTAAAACGGCCTCTCATCTGGAGAATGAGGTCGTTTGTCGGTAGCCCGGCCATCCCGATATGGGACCCGCAGCTTTGCGTCCCGCGATTGCTCGCGGTTTGCCTTTTCGTACACGCTACATCAGTTATCCTGATTCCACAATACAACTTTCTTTAGTTGTTGTCAAGGCATATTCTCATTTAAATCAAGACGTAATGCGGTCACATCAGGAAATAAAGACTGAACCAACAAAGGCATCCCGACAGGGCCAGGATTTTCTCAAACATCTTTAAGCGATCATTTGCAAAAATGAAATATATACTAAGCGGAGAGGTCAGAAAACACGCGGTAAAATAGACCCATTTAAAATTTCTCTTCCCTTTTCGTTCCTGGAAGATAGAGCAAAAGGGACATTCCTCGTCACCCGCAAGACGGTGGCCGCAACGCACGCACCTGATTATACCTAAAATTTCATCCATATTATCATCATGCATATAACCAGTATAGAAAAAATTCTCTCCGGTTAGCAACTTGAAGGCATCATGAATTCTGATATGGATTATGTGTTGGCGGTCTCATTAATCAGTTTCATCAGCGCTTCCAGCAACTCTTCCTCTTTCACCTGTCCTACCACTTCCCCCTTCTTAAAGACAAGGCCCATGCCTTTGCCCCCTGCAATGCCGAAATCAGCTTCCCGCGCTTCTCCGGGACCGTTGACCACACAGCCCATTACCGCTACACTGATCGGCTCTTTAATGTCTCTAATCGCTTCCTCTACTTTTTGGGCCAGCGGCTTTAAATCTATGGAGCACCTGCCGCAGGTGGGGCATGAAATCATTTCGGGGCCGTGCCGGCGCAAGCCCAGAGATTTCAGTATCTCGTATGCCACCCTGATCTCCTCCGCTGATTCTGCAGTCAGCGAAACCCTCACCGTGTCACCTATGCCTGAGGCCAACAGTATGCCTATGCCGACAGAACTCTTTATAATTCCGCTGAAGGGCGGGCCGGCCTCTGAAATGCCCACATGGAGGGGGTAATCATATTTTTCCGAGAACAACCGGTAGGCCTCAACTGTCTTTGTCACATTCGATGCCTTAAGCGAAACTTTTATATTCTGGAAATGCAAATCTTCAAGGATTTTTATATGGGCCTCTGCGCTCTCGACAAGTGCTTCAGGTGTAGGATGGCCGTATTTCTCAAGCAATGATTTGTCCAGCGAACCCGCATTTACTCCGATCCTTATCGGTACTGAACGTTCGGATGCGGCGTGCACTACCTCCTTTATTTTCCATGGCGCGCCAATATTGCCGGGATTAAGCCTCAGTCCGTCTACTCCCTGTGCCAGCGCTTCAAGCGCCAATCTCCAGTCAAAATGTATGTCGGCAATAAGGGGGATTCTTACCTGATTCTTAATCATGCAAAGCGCACGAGCAGCATCCAGATCAGGAACAGCCAGCCTGATAATGTCGCATCCCAGCGACTCCAGATGCCTTATCTGCTCAACCGTGGCCTGCACATTGCGGGTATCGGTTTTTGTCATGGACTGAACAGTGATAAGGCTGTCCCCGCCCACTGCAACGTTTCCGACATATATTTTTCTGGTTTTTCTTCTGTTAATTAACGACATGTGCATTCACCCTTGTGCAGCATCCCTTGCAGCCCTTATCCTCTTGACGGCAGCGCTATGTTCCTCCCAGGTCACTGAGAAATGGTGCGTTCCGTTATTTTGCGATACAAAATACAGATAGGGCACCTTTGCAGGATATAATGCCGCAGTAATCGATTTGATTCCAGGGGAAGCTATCGGACCGGGAGGCAGCCCCTTAATTACGTATGTATTGTAATCCGTCTGATTTTTGAGATCGTCCTTCGTTATTTTGAGTTTGCTGCTTTTTACACCGTAGATTGCGGTTGGATCTGCCTGCAGCGGCATGCCCTTATTGATCCTGTTTTGATATACAGCAGAAATTATAGGCCGTTCTTCGTCGGTTACTGCCTCTTTTTCTATAATCGAGGCCAGGACCAACACCTTGTTCTCGCTCCAGCCCAATTCCTTCATTCGCTCCCGTATTTCATCCGTATATGCCCGCCTGAGCATGCCCACCATGCCTTTCAATACGGACTTCGGATTTACTCCTTTGGGAATTCTGTAGGTTTGAGGGAAAATATAGCCCTCCAGGCTCGGGGCGTTAACATCAAGGAGCTTGAGAAAATCGCTGTCTCTTGCAAGGCGATTAAAGAAATCCACGGACATGACTTTATTTGCGGCAAGCTTACTGCCTATTTCAAGCAGGCTGTCTCCCTCAACAATAGTCACCTCATATTCTATAATTTTCCCCTCTTCCAAACGCTTGAAAACCTGATAAGGGCTCATTTTGCCCCAAAAAGAATAGAATCCATACCGTATTTTACGGTCGAGACCCGTCAGTTTCCCCAGGACAATAAAGATATTCTTGTCCCGTATGAGGTTGTTCCCGTAAAGTATGTTAATTGCCTGCCTGTACGTCGCCCCCTCCGGTATTTCCACTTCCAGTTGTGCTTTGCCGATATCCGAAGGAACGAGAAGCTCAGAACTTACATATACCACGGGAAGAAATAGAAATACGGCCAGGAACAGTTTTATATTTTGTCTTACGACCATAATATTAGGATAACAGATGAAGCAGCATCTATGCACGGCCCGGATTATAAAATGGGGCGGCCTTTTCCAGCCGCCCCATTCTGATGCGAAACGTAAAAACTTTTAGTACATGCCTTCCATACCGCCGCCGCCCGGCATTTGAGGCATCTTTTTGTCCTCTTCAGGCATCTCTGTAATCATTACTTCAGTGGTAAGCATAAGGCCTGCCACTGACGCCGCATTCTGAAGGGCCGATCTCGTTACCTTTGTGGGGTCGATAATCCCGGCCTTGAGCATATCGGCATACTCCTCTCTATACGCATCATATCCCTGATTGGGGTCTTTTGAACTTCTCACCTTTTCAACAATAATAGCGCTCTCGATGCCGGCATTCTGAATTATCTGCTTTATCGGTTCTTCAAGCGCCTTTCTGATTATGTTCACGCCAAGCTGCTGGTCATGGTCCAGCTTCAGCTTGTCCAGGGCCTTGATGGTCCTGAGAAGGGCCACACCGCCGCCCGGCACAATACCTTCCTCAACCGCAGCCCTTGTAGCATGGAGAGCATCCTCCACTCTGGCCTTTTTCTCTTTCATTTCAGATTCGGTTGCAGCGCCGACATTGATCACCGCTACGCCGCCGACCAATTTTGCAAGCCGCTCCTGAAGCTTTTCCTTGTCATAATCAGAAGTGGTCTCTTCTATCTGGGCTTTGATCTGCTTTACCCTGCCCTGGATCTTGGCATGGTCGCCGGCTCCCTCGACAATGGTGGTATTTTCCTTGTCGATAGTGACCTTGCGTGCCTTGCCTAAATCGTTGATCTTAACGTTTTCGAGTTTTAGTCCGAGGTCTTCGGAAATGACCGTACCGCCGGTCAGAATGGCAATATCTTCAAGCATGGCCTTTCTCCTGTCTCCAAAACCAGGGGCCTTCACAGCCGCAACCTGAAGGGTGCCGCGCAGCTTGTTCACTACAAGGGTTGCAAGTGCCTCGCCCTCAACTTCCTCGGAAACAATCACAAGGGGCCTGCCCATTTTTGCGATCTGCTCAAGTATGGGGAGGAGGTCTTTCATGCTCGAAATCTTTTTGTCGTGGATAAGAATGAACGCGTCATCGAGCACACTCTCCATCCTGTCCGGGTCGGTTATAAAATAAGGAGAGATATAACCCCTGTCGAACTGCATTCCTTCGACCACTTCGAGAGTAGTAGCCATGCTTTTCGCTTCTTCAACAGTGATTACGCCGTCTTTGCCGACCTTGTCCATTGCCTCGGCAATCAATTCTCCGACCGAGGGATCGTTATTTGCAGAAATGGTGCCGACCTGCGCAATCTCTTTTTTCTCAGCAACAGGCCTGCTCATTGCTTTTAATTCCTCGACTACAGCTTCAACCGCCTTGTCGATTCCCCTCTTCAGGTCAATCGAATTGGCGCCTGCCGTGACATGCCTCATGCCCTCTTTGTAAATAGCATAAGCAAGCACAGTCGCCGTTGTCGTACCATCACCAGCCACATCAGAGGTCTTGGAAGCAACCTCTCTCAGGAGCTGGGCGCCCATATTCTCGTAGGGCTCTTTCAACTCGATTTCCTTTGCAACAGTAACGCCGTCCTTTGTGATATTCGGCGCACCGAATTTCCTGTCTATAATTACATTCCTTCCCCTTGGTCCAAGTGTTGCCTTTACTGCATCGGTCAAGATAGTCACGCCCCGTAGGATCGCCTGTCTTGCCGGTTCATTAAATAGAATTTGCTTTGCTGCCATGATGTTCAGTCCTCCTTTTTTTCCTTATTCAATTATGCCTAAAAGATCTTCTTCTTTTACGATGAGATATTCAACGTTATCGATTTTGATTTTCGATCCCGAATACTTGTCGAAAAGCACCTGGTTCCCTGCCTTCACTTCCTTTACTTCTGAACCAACCGCGTCCACAGTGCCCTTTTGGGGTTTCTCCTTTGCAACATCCGGAACATAAATTCCGCCTGCTGTTTTTTCTTCCTGCTCTTCTGAGTACCTGATAACTACCTTGTCCTTAAGTGGCCTGATCTTCATACCGCACTAACCTCCTTTTTTAAAAATAATTTTAAATCCTTAACGGAAAACCGTTTAAGGTGATGATTGCATAGACGGTCTGGCTGTTGTTAGCACTCACCATCGATGAGTGCTAATATAACCTGAAAAACGGGATGGTTGCAAGGCTTAGTGAGGACAGATATTGCTTAATAGCTACGAATAACTTCAAATTACAGCTATTTTCTGCTATTTTCTATTAAAATCTTAATCTTTTTTTCGGCAACCACAATTTAATAGTAAGCAGGCCTGCCAGGAAACCGCCTACATGGGCAAACCATGCAACTCCACCATGTTGAAGTGAGCCGGAGTTGAGAATGCCACTAATGATTTGGAGCACTATCCAGAGACCGATTATAATAACTGCAGGAATGCGCACAACCTGCCAGAAAAAACCGAAAAAAAGAAGGGTGGACACCCTTGTGCGGGGAAACAGCAGAATATAGGCGCCTAACACCCCTGATATCGCGCCGCTTGCGCCGATCATGGGCACCATTGATTGAGGATCGGTCAGTGCATACCCATATGCAGCCACAACTCCGGAGAACAGGTAAAACAGTAAAAACCTGGTGTGACCCAGCACATCCTCAATATTGTCCCCGAATATCCAGAGATACAGCATATTCCCCCCCACATGCAAGAAACCACCGTGAAGGAACATGGAGGTGAATATGCTCTCTATGGGAGACACCGGCTGCGTCCTTTCAAAAGTAATAAGATTATTCGGCATAGCTCCATAGAGGAAGGCAATCTGCTCTCCCCCTGCCGGGCTTGCAAATTCCCAGATAAAAATAATAATATTGGCAACGATCAGTCCTATGGTGACAAAAGGGAAAGTGTAAGTCGGATTGTCATCTTTAAAGGGAATCATCTACAGCAACCGCCTTTTAAAAGATAGTAGGAATTTATCATTTCGTATCGATTCCGATAAACCTAAAATTTATTTAAAATAATAAGAGCGAAAACAACATAAAGAGAGAACCCCGTTATCAGCGAAGGGATAAAACCCAGACGCGGCGTCAAAAAAATAATGGCAAAAATATACGCAAGCCAGGGGAGCATCATCATGACCAGTCCCTTGGCATAGGGCACAATTACCTTATGCCCTGCTTCATGATAAATGGTAAGAAACGTAACGAGCGTGATGACCGGCATATTAGCCAAAAAAGCTGCAAGGAGGGGCCTCGAATGACTTGCGAAATAAGTGACAACACTTATCACCATTCCGCCTATCAAAAAGTAAATAATATATTTTAATTCCATACAATATTATAACAGCATTATAATATGCCCTGATGAAAAACAAGAATTATGGGTTGAAGCATAAGCTGCAATTCCAGTTTAATGGAATCAATCACTTGCAAACCAGATTGAAGCATAACCGTGCAATAGATTGAAACATAACGTGCTAAAAAGCTGGCGGATTGAAGCATAAGATGCAATTTTCTGGAAGTTGACCCCTACACGATGCTCCCGTTATTGAAACAATTACTTATGCGACCTCTTGTCGCAATACTACTTTCGGACAATACTACTTTCGGGTAATTGTTTTCAGAACAAAGAATCTGTTATAACTGGCAACGCAGGGAGAGGGCTGTTTTAAATGTCGACGTTATGAAGCTTTTGACGATACCATTACAGGTAGATAAATGGTGAACATAACTATATACCGTAAAGCACTCATAGTGAAACTCAATGCCCATTAAGGTTAGTGTCCTCTGGACTGCGGTCGGCACAGCAATGATTCTTGGTCTGATGAGACTGTATGGTTTCCTTCACCACTCTATTTTTTATTTTACTTTTCATAATTTAGCTACAAGATCGCTGAAACACGCATCAATTGTTGGCATATTGATAACGGTAGCAATACCTCTTTTCGTCGGATTCACCTTGGTAACAGTGGCAAGAAAATCCCTAATTGTGGAAGCGACTGCTTCAGGTTTTTTGGCCACACTTCTTCAATCTTGGCCTATACTATTTTTTACAAACCTTCGCCCCTATTTAGTTCCCTATTGGTTAGAAGGTCACCCCTTCAAGTTATTCATCCTCCAAAGTCTTTTTATCGCAACTTATACGTCACTTTGTCGATTGGGTGCTTGGTTAGCTAGTCACCATTTCAATTTGACGAAACAGTCTCAGAAGCACGAGCGTGATTCTAGAATGCGAGAAATTCTCATAGGGATTATTGTATCGGTTATCTGGCAAGTTCTTTCCTCACTGTGGAGTTGACAATATTGAATGTTAGAGCGGTCATACTGCTTATTATTTCAGGTTTTATTTTTTTAGTTGTTCCTCCGTGTCCTGATGACCTTTCTATGGATATTAAAAACTGTCTACATCATATTTCAAATCAACCACAAGTAGTTCAGGAACTAGCCTCTCTATCCCTCTCTACAGCTGACAGCAATGGGGTTCCTCCTGCCATTGTTTTGGCTATTCTTATCGCTGAATCATGCAAACGACCAGCCGTAGTCCGTTATTTAGAAATAGCTTTATTGAAGGTCTTATGTTGGGGGTCTTATAAATGCCCCGCAGATGGTCGTTCCGAATCTGGCGCAAGCGGCACCGATTATGGACAGAGCGGTGCCAGGTTGAGCCGTGCTGAAATAGTATCCATTCAAACAAGA
>JBEKJD010000137.1:0-8255 GCA_050011415.1 Dissulfurispiraceae bacterium
AGTCCGATGAACTCCAGGAACTCCCTCATGCCTTTCCTGATAATGAGCTCTCCTATTCTCTCCCTGTTCTTGCCGAACTCATCCCAGAATTCCCACATCTTTCTGATAAGGTCCTTTAACTCTGTGTAAGGAGGTTCCATCTTCAGGAAAGGAACGATTACCCATGACAGTGTTGCGCCGATAACAAAGGGGGCTTTGCTGCCGATGAGGATGGTGGCGCCCTTTTCACCGGTCGCCTTCAATGCCTTTGTCATCTTTGCAATACAGTGCATGCAGCGCACACAGTCTTCATCCTTGATCTTCAACTCTTTGCCGTCATAGCTCATGCACTTGCCCGGACACATGTTGACGATTTCTTCCTGTATGTTCATGCCTCCCTTTGCATAATGGGCAACTTCCTTCTGGTCAACAGCGATATTGCCTTTCCAGGTACCTATTATGGAGCAGTCGGCACGGGCTATCGCGGCAATACAGTCAACCGCGCAGCCTGCTGTCTTAAATTTGAACTTATACGGGAATGCAGGCCTGTGCATTTCGTCCTGCCATTCCTGGGTAATAGAATAATTGATATCAAGTGTGTCGATATTTGACCATTCGCACCGTGCCGGCCCTACGCAGCAACTCGGGGTCCTCAATGCTGATCCGGAACCGCCCAAATCCCATCCCCGCGACGTAAATTCAGCAAATATAGGCTCAAGATTTTCAGTGTTGGTCCCCAAAAGCACCAGATCGCCGGTTGAGCCGTGCAAGTTGGTGAGGCCGCTTCCATATTTGTCCCAGATATCGCACATTTCAGTTAAAAACTTCGATGTGTAAAAGAAACCTGATGTCGAATTGATTCGGACGGTGTGGAAATTGGCAACATTCGGGAATTCCTCGGGTAGTGACGAATAACGGCCGATAACACCGCTTCCGTATCCGCGGACACCGACGATCCCGCCGTGTTTCCAGTAACCGCGCCTGTCCCTGTAAGATTTTTCGAGCTGTCCAAGCTCATCTTCAGCCATAACGTTCGTTGCAGCCGCCTTCTTGATTTCTGTCACAAAGCTTGGGAATGGACCTTTTTCAAGCTCGTCCAACAGTGGAGTCTGGTACTTCTTTGGCATAGAAACCTCCTCTTGCTTAAGTTTTACACAACTTGGTTTGGTTTTAGAATTATAGTCGTCATTATTATCCCAGTTAAGATGAATAAGCTTAGCAGTACAGGCTAATATACTACTGCGTCAATCGTCAAATAAAAAAATTTAATTCAAATATTAGGGTTTTTTTAACTTGACCCTTTAGTCAAAAGCACCGTACAATTATAGGTTATGAGAGTTAAGCAGATCGAGCTTGTCGGATTTAAATCCTTTTCAGATAAAACAGTGCTCAGCCTCCACAATGGCGTCACCTGCATTGTAGGACCTAACGGATGCGGCAAGAGCAATGTTGTCGATGCATTCAAGTGGGTGCTGGGAGAGCAAAGCGTCAAAAGCCTGCGCGGTGAAAAGATGGAAGAAGTCATTTTCCAGGGTTCGGAAACGGTAAAGCAAAAAGGCATGGCAGAGGTCACGCTGCAAATCTCTTTTTCCGGTAAACAGGATAATAATAACGGCAACACGTCTGACAGCAACACCCCCGGGGATGAGGCCTCTGTCTCACGCAGGCTTTACCGCTCCGGAGAAAGCGAGTATCTGCACAACAGGAGCCAGTGCAGGCTGAGGGACATAAAAGATATCTTCCTGGACACAGGACTTGACGTAAAAAGTTACTCAATACTGGACCAGGGAAGGGTTTCTGAAATAATCAATTCAAAACCCCAGGACAGAAGATTTCTGATAGAAGAGGTTGCCGGGGTGATGAAATACAAGGTGCGGAAGGCCGAGGCGCTGTCAAAGCTCGAATCTTCCAAGCTGAACCTGCAGCGCATCAGCGATATCATATACGAAGTCAAACGCCAGATAAACAGTCTTGACCGTCAGGTAAAAAAAGCCGAGCGCTACAAACGACTCAATGGTGAACTTAAATGCATTGAGCTAAGAATTGCAAAAAGAGAATACGTGCGCCTTTACTCCATCTTGCAGGAACTTTCAGTTGAAACAGAAAAACTCAGAGAAACCGATTCCCTGAAAAGGGGTACCCTTTCCTCAGTCGAAAACCAGATCGAGGCAAAGAGGCTCGAACTGACCGGGAAAGAAAGGGCGCTGGCAGATCTGGAAAATTCCCTTTACACCAAAGAGAAGGAGATTTCCGAATCAGAGAAGCGCGTTGCTATTTTAAAGACGGCAATAGAGAGCAAAAGAGATTATATAGAACGGCTTTCTGCCCAGCAGGGCGAATTTGAGAAAAAAAATGAAGACCTTACAGTAAAACTCGGCAGTATAGACGCAAATGCAAGTGCTTTGTCATCCGGAATGTCCGGCCTGGCAGATGAACTCAGCGATAAAAGAGAGGCCCTTTTGTCCCTTGAATCCTCTATCGCTGACAAAGAGTCCGGGGTGGAAAGTAAAAGAAAGGACCTTTTCAGTATTTCGGAGATTGTCAGCCAGAAGAGAAATGATCTGCACAAGCTTGAGTCGTCCTTTGAAACATTGCAATATCGCGAATCAGCTTCGGCAAAAGATGTGGAAACTGTAAGAAGCGGAATTGCCTCAACTGAAGAATCGATCAGGACTGCCGGGGAACATATAACCGCCCTTAAGGCCGAGTTGACGGCCATGCAGTCCAGGGGAGAGTCCCTTAAAACTGAAACGGAGAGGCTAAACATAGAGATTGAGAGCAGGAAAAGTCTCCTTGCAGCTGAACGGGAGACCTTGGCTTCAAACATGGCACGCCTCGACTCATTAAAAGAGCTTGCGTTTGACAAGTCGCTCATGGATGTCCTGTCGGAAGCTATGCCTTCTGCCCGGCTGACTGGCCGGCATACTACAGGCGCGGAAGAAGCGTCATCAGGGCTGTCCGCCGATTGTCCGGTGCTTTCCGATGTAATAAGCACTGAAAGTAAATACGAAAGAGCTATTGAGGCGGCGCTTTCCGAGAGAATAAACTCAATCCTCTTAAAAAGCGTTGATGACATACTGGCAGCGGCTGCGGTGATCAAGGAAAGAAACCTGGGCAGAACAGCCCTTTTTTACTCAGCATGGAGCGTGGAGCGTCAAGCGTCCAATGACGGACAGACAGCGTCGGGCCACGGTATTATCGGAAGGGCTTCTGATTTTATCAGCTTTGAGAACAGCGATATGCAGGGTCCTGCCGGAATGATACTTGATAATACTCTTGTAGTAAGTGACCTTGAGACTGCTATTGCGTTAAGGGAACAAAACGCGTCTCACCATTATGCTTTCGTTACACTTGACGGGGAGCTTATTGACAGGGATGGAGTAATCCTTGCGGGCCAGGGAAAGAATATACTCAAGCGGAAAAGAGAGATAAAAGAACTCCATGCAACGACCCTCGAGCAGCAATCGCGTATCGATGCCTTTGAAAGAGATTTGTCTGTTGCAACAGGCGCATTGTCTGATAAAAAAGGATCTATGACAACTATAGAAAACAGCCTTGTCGCCATTGGGAAAGAGCTGTCGGTGGCAGACCATTCCATAAAAAGCCTCTATGAAGAAGCTGAAAGGATGCGAAGGAAACTCGAATTTCTTAATTCTGAAACTGCTGTAATTGCCGGAGAAAAAGAATCCCTGAGCGCTCTGATTAATGTCAAATCAGAGGAAATCGCCCTTTTGGAATACCAGAAGGATACCGTTAATGAGAGCATAACTGCTCTTCAGGACTCCATGGGATCGATAAAAACAGAATATGAGGCAGCCAGATCAGAGGTGACCGATCTGCAACTTTCCATTACATCGTATAGGGAGAAGATGGAGTCCCTGCAGCGGGAGAAAGCGAATATTGCCGCCGACTTAAAAGAGCTTAATGCCAACATGGAGACGGCGGTGCGGGAAACCGCTGAAGCAGCAGAGAGACTTTCAGAATCATCTTCCGAACTGCAGCGTTATGACGAAGACATTAAAGCACTGGTTATTGATGCTGATATGATGAGAAGAGAGAAGTCAATGCAAAAGGAAACAATTGATGCCGAACGTCAGGCACTTGTTGAAGAAAGCCACTCACTTAAAACCATACGCATTGAAATCGACGAATTATCTCTGCAGTTGGCCGATGCAAATACAAAGGCTGTTGAAAACAGGCTCAGGGCAGAGAATATCGAAAGCGGAATAGCCCAGAAATATGGGGTGGAAATAAAGCTGGAGGAAATTGCAACAGAGGGATTTGACCTTGCAGAAGATGAGGGTCAGCTTAATCAGCTCAATGAGAAAATACGCGACCTCGGACCTGTAAACCTCGGCACTATCGAGGAATACGACGAGCTCAAAAAGCGTTATGAGTTCCTGACACAGCAGCAGCAGGATTTGACCCTGTCTATTGCTGAACTGGAAGAGGCTATAAGCAGGATCAATACTTCGACAAGAAGAAAACTCCGCGAGGCCTATGACGAGCTCAGGACAAAATTCACCGAGGTTTTCCTGGCTCTTTTCGGAGGGGGCAAGGCGGATATTGTCCTCACCGATGAGGAAAACATACTGGAATCCGGCATTGATATCATTGCCCAGCCCCCAGGCAAGAAACTCCAGAACCTGAATCTGCTTTCAGGCGGAGAGAAAGCCCTCACGTCACTGTCGCTCCTGTTTGCGGGTTTTTTGATAAAGCCGAGTCCGCTTTGCATACTCGATGAAGTCGATGCCCCTCTTGATGAGTCAAATACAGGGCGGTTTGCGCAGATGATCAAAGGACTTTCAAAGGATACACAGTTTATTATTATCACCCATAACAGGGCGACGATGGAAGTTGCCGACCACCTGTATGGCATAACCATGGAACAGGCTGGTGTGTCAAAAGCAATTTCTCTGCAATTTGCTGAAATCGAAAATACGAAGTAAAACCTTCAGTCGTGGACGTAACGTATCACGTTAAAAAATGTTTTTGAAATAAATGTTTACAATGATACGGCTGTAAGTTATACTTAAAGCAGCTTTTAAAGTTAATATAACCCGGATACTTTAAAAGAAAGGCTCCGGGTTTTTTTTATTTGTTTGAAAGGAGGCAGGAAATGGGGAAAAAACTTTATGTTGGAAATATTTCATTCAAAACAACACGTGAGGAGCTAAAAGAACTCTTCGAGAAGGCAGGCGAAGTTGAAACAGCCACTATCATAACCGATTTCCATACGGGACGGTCCAAAGGGTTTGGCTTTGTCGAGATGACAAATGAAGAGGATGCCAGAAAAGCCATAGAGGCAATCAACGGCACTATATTTATGGAAAAAACTCTCTCTGTTGCCGAAGCAAAACCTCAGCAGCCCAGAGAGAATAAAAGCGGTTTCGGCGCCAGAAGGGGCGGCTTTGGTGGTGGTCCAGGAGGCAGGGGTCCGGGCAGAGGAAGGAGATAACTTGCAGGTAAACGTAAGTGGAAATGATATAGAAAAAGCACTCAAAGACCTGAAGCGCAGGCTGCAGAGAGACGGCCTGTTCAGAGAAATAAAGAAAAGAAGTTTTTACCTGAAGCCTTCAAAGAAACTGAAGGAGAAACAAAGAGAAGCAAGGAGGAAACGCCTGAAGGCTCTGAGGTTCAAAGGTCCTGCGAAAGTCAAACCCAGGAATTGAACGGCAAAATTTACTTAATAACGAATAATTAGTATAATTTGCATATATGAGAGGCGCCTCGCTTATTCCCGGCATAGAAATCTCTTCAGAGAAAGAAGACCGCGTTTGTTACAGTTTTGATGCATCGAATTCAGAGGCAGTGCTGCCGTATGCTGTTGCATGGCCTATAAATACCGAACAGATTATCAAAATAGTAAAATTCGCCTACGAAAATAATCGTCCCATTATTGCCCGCGGAGCCGGCACTGGAATGACCGGCGCATCGGTCCCCGTATCAAGCAGTATAGTTATCAGCTTTGAAAAAATGCGTAAAATGCTCGATGTCGACACCAGGAATATGACTGTAACCGTCGAGCCCGGCGTCATCAACGGAAAACTACAGAAAGAACTGGAGTATCTGGGCTTCTTTTACCCGCCTGATCCTGCCAGCCTCAATAACTGCACCATCGGCGGCAATGTGGCAACCAATGCAGGAGGACCAAGGGCGATTAAATACGGGGTAACCCGTGATTATGTCATGGGTATCGAGGCAGTAATGCCTGACGGTACTTTAATTTCCACTGGAGGCAGAACGCATAAGCGTGTGGTCGGCTACGACCTCAGAAACCTGCTTATAGGCTCCGAAGGCACGCTTGCCATGACCACAAAGATACGGCTCAGGATGCTTCCTCTCCCCGAGGACCTAATGACACTTCTCGTTCTTTTTAACAGTCTGGAGTCTTCAGGCACTGCCGTCTCGAAAATCATCACGTCGAAGATCATCCCGCGGGCCATGGAATTACTCGACAAATCGGCTATCGAGGCCATCGAAAACTATAAGCCGATCGGCCTGCCTACTGATGTCGAGGCCTTGCTCCTTGTTGAACTCGACGGCTATCCGGCGACTATCAGAAAAGAGGCGGAACGTGTAGTCGATATCTGCAAGGGATTTGGGGGCGAAGTCATTATTGCTGAGGACTCTCTGGCCACAGACAGGCTCTGGGAAGCGAGACGGTCGATCTCTCCGGCACTCTATCATATCAAGCCGACAAAGATCAGCGAGGACATCGTCGTGCCCAGAGACAAAGTGCCGCTTATGCTTGTTGAATTGAGAAGGTTGTCCGAAAACAGCGGTATAAAAATAATAAGCTTCGGTCACGCCGGAGACGGAAATCTGCATGTAAATATCATGGTTGACAGCAGCAATAAGGATGAATATGACCGGGGCCGTGGGCTTGTGCCCAAAATATTCGAAATCACCCTCAAGCTGGGGGGCTCCCTGTCAGGCGAGCACGGGATAGGCCTTACAAAAGCGCCGTATTTAGGCATGGAAGTAAAACAGCGCGAAATAGAACTCATGAAAGGGATTAAAGCCGTATTCGACCCGCGGGGACTTATGAACCCCGGAAAGATATTCGGATGAACTCAGAATTAACTGTTTAAAATCTTTGCCGCTTCTTTTGCAAAATAGGTAATGATTATGTCTGCGCCGGCACGCTTTATCGACAGCAGCATTTCCATCATCGCCCTATTTTCATCAATCCAGCCTAACTGAGCAGCGGCTTTTATCATAGAGTACTCACCGCTCACATTATACGCTGCGAGCGGAAGGGCGAATGAGGATTTCACCAGGGCAATTACATCAAGATATGCCAGCGCCGGTTTTACCATAACAATATCTGCGCCTTCTTCTATATCAAGAGCAACTTCTTTCAGTGCCTCACGCTTGTTTGCCGGGTCCATCTGATAAGCACGCCTGTCTCCAAACTGAGGTGTGGATTCCGCAGCCTCCCTGAATGGCCCGTAAAAGGCCGATGCGTATTTTGCGGCATATGACATTATAGGTATAGCGCTGAATCCAGCTTTGTCAAGCGCAGTTCTGATAGCGCCGACCCTGCCGTCCATCATGTCGGAAGGGGCGACCATATCAGCGCCGGCCTTTGCATGAGACACCGCTTCCATGGAAAGCAGGGCCAGCGTTTTATCATTATCAACATCGCCTTTCTCTATAAACCCGCAGTGCCCGTGGCTTGTATATTCGCACATGCACACATCGGTTATCACATAAAGTTCGGGAACGGAATCCTTTATGGCCTTTATAGCGTCCTGCACAACTCCTCTTTCATCATAAGCGGAGGCGCCGAGTTCGTCTTTGTGTTCGGGTATTCCGAAAAGCAGTATTGCGGGGATGCCGAGAGAATAGACCTCTTTTGCACTGCCGACTATGACATCAACAGATTCCTGGAAGCAGCCCGGCATCGATGAAATCTCTTTCCTGACGCCTCTGCCATAAGTAACAAATAATGGATAAACAAAACAATCAGGAGAAATGGCGGTTTCTCTCACCATACCCCTGATTGCCTTGTTTTTTCTTAATCGTCTGAAACGGTGTACAGGAAACATATCAAATACAGATAATAGGCGCCGACCCTATGACCTGCAGTCCTTTATCCGCAACTGCTGCAACCGGAACCGCATGCTGGAGCAGCGTCTCCTGAAAGCGTAAACCCTTCACGCTCTCCGTCCTCGAAATAGTCAAGCTGCATACCTTTAAGTGTGCCTGCCATGTTCCTGTCCACAAAGACTCTCAAACCGTCTTTTTCTATTACCTCATCATCAGACAGC
>JBEKJD010000138.1:0-8250 GCA_050011415.1 Dissulfurispiraceae bacterium
CTGGGTTTGAGCGCGTCAGTGGTCCTTGTCCTGATGATCGCCTATTTCCTCGCCCTGAAAGCGGAGAAAGATGTGTGAGCTTCGTCAGGTCAATGATACATTGTAATCAGAAGATATGATAGAATTAGTGCCGGGGAGTTATGATAAGCAGAGTAAAAAAAGATTTTGAAAACGGTTTAAAAAAGGTGAAGTGGTTTTCAGCGCTGCTTTCAGAAAGGGTGCGGATCGAAATCACAATTTTTAAACTTCTTTACAAATCGGAAGAGTTAAAGAAAAAAAGAGACGATCTGCTAAGGAAGATCGGCGAGGAAGTATACGAGACAAGAGGCAAAGAGAAGAACGTTTATAGCAATAAAGAAGTCATCGCCGCAATCAAGTCACTCGAATCGATCGAGCCCGAAATCAGGGAAACCCTGGAAAAAGCAGCTGAGGTCAGCAAGATCGTCGCATGAGCCTTGCACAAATTATACTTTTTATAGGCGGTCTGCTGGTTGGGTCCTTCCTGAACGTTTGCATTTACCGGCTTCCCCGTTCACTCTCAATCGTAAGCCCTCCTTCTGCATGCCCCCTCTGCAATGCGCCGGTCCGTCCTTGGGACAATATCCCCCTGGCAAGCTATCTCCTGCTGGGCGGAAAATGCAGAAACTGCAGGGGACCTATTTCATTACGTTATCCCTTTGTCGAGTTCCTCAATGGCTTGCTGTACTGGGCGGTTGTGACATGCTTCGGCACTGGCTGGCATTTGCCGCTCTTGTGTATGCTGGTATCTGCTTTGGTCGTCATAACATTTATAGACCTTGATTTCCAGATCATACCGGACTCAATAACACTTCCGGGCGCAGTCATTGGTCTTCTGTCAGCATCTTTTTTACTCCCTGACCCTTTCACCGTGAGAGAAGCAAGCGGTATGCAATATGCGATTGTCGGCTTTAAGAATTCTCTTGCAGGCCTGCTGTCCGGCGGCGGGCTGTTCTATCTGATTGCGGAAATAGGACGGCGCATAACTAAAACCGATGCAATGGGAGGCGGCGACATAAAAATGATGGCAATGGTAGGCGCATTTATGGGATGGAAAGCGGTTTTTCTTACAACGTTTGTCGGCAGTGTAACAGGCTCCATGGCAGGCGTCTTTCTTATGGTCGCCAAAGGGACCGGCAGTAAATCCAGAATACCCTTTGGCCCGTTCCTTGCGCTCGGCGCGCTGGCAACGTTATTCTTCGGAAATATCATATTTCAGTGGTATTTTCAACGTTAAATAGAGTATACTAATTATAGTCTATAGCCTTCCGGGTTTCCTTCTTCAGCAATTTACTAATCCGTTGAACAGCGTTGGTTGGCGATTTACTGCGTAACACAAATACGAGCGATTGTGAGGAATTTATGGAACATAATGAACTGAGAAATATTGCCATTATTGCCCACGTTGACCATGGCAAGACCACCCTTGTCGACGTTATGCTGAGGCAGGCCGGGATATTCCGCGCGAACGAGAGAGTGCAGGAAAGAGTAATGGACAATATAGACCTCGAACGCGAGCGCGGCATCACTATAATGGCAAAAAATACTGCTGTGCAATACGGCGGCACAAAGATAAATATTGTCGATACCCCCGGCCATGCCGATTTCGGAGGTGAAGTGGAGAGAACACTTAAAATGGTTGATGGGGTGCTGCTGCTTGTCGATGCCTCCGAAGGGCCTCTTCCACAAACGAGATTCGTACTGAAAAAAGCGCTTGAACTCAACCTTCCTCCGATACTCGTCATCAACAAGATTGACCGGCCCGACGCGAGGATACAGGAAGTGCTCAATGAAGTTTACGACCTGTTCATCGACCTCGACGCCACCGATGTTCAGCTTGAATTTCCCATAGTCTATACTAACGCAAAAAAAGGCACGGCCCAACTCGATATTAAAGCCGAAGGTGAGAACCTCAGGCCTCTTTTTGATCTCATACTGAACACAATACCTGCACCGCAAGGCGATCCGGACAGTATTTTACAACTCCTCGTGACTAACATAGACTACAATGATTATGTAGGAAGGCTTGCAATCGGGCGGGTATTTTCAGGCACTGTAAGGGTGGGAGATTTTGTTGCTATGGTAAACAGCGACGGGGCGGTGATCAGGACCAAGGTCACTTCTCTTTATACCTTTCAGGGTCTTGATCGTATGGATGCAAAAGAGGCATCTGCCGGAGAGATAGTCGCGCTGGCCGGCATCGAGGGGATCAATATCGGAGATACGATCACCAGTATCGAGACCCCTAAGCCGCTGCCGAGGATAACTGTTGACGAGCCTACCATTTCCATGGTCTTTTCAATAAATACCTCGCCCTTTGCAGGCAGGGACGGCAAATACGTCACTTCGAGAAACCTGCGGGAACGTCTTGAAAAAGAATTACTCTACAATGTCGCTATAAAAGTTAATTTCGACGCCGTCGAATCTTTCAGGGTAATGGGCCGCGGCGAATTGCAGCTTGCTATACTCATTGAAATGATGAGACGTGAAGGATACGAGCTTTCAGTATCCATGCCCGAGACCATAACCAAAACGATCAATGGCGCCCTGCACGAGCCCATGGAATTGCTGGTTATCGACGTGCCTGAAGAATTTGTAGGCGTCGTGACACAGCAGGTGGGGATGAGGAAAGGAAGGATGCAGAAGATGCAGAATAACGGCCACGGCAGAGTGCGGCTCGAATTCAGGATCCCTTCCAGGGGATTGATTGGTTTCCGGTCACAGTTCCTTACCGATACGAAAGGGACGGGTCTCCTGAACCATCTCTTCGACGGATATGAACACTGGCACGGTCCCATGTCGAAAAGACAAACAGGCGCCCTTGTAGCCGACCGGGCCGGCAAAACTACTACCTATGCCCTTTTTCATCTTCAGCCCAGGGGAACGCTCTTTATCACGGAGAACACACCGGTATATGAGGGGATGATCATTGGGGAAAATGCCAGGGAAGCAGATCTGGATGTGAATGCAACCAAAGAAAAAAAGCTTACGAATATGCGTGCTTCAAGTGCGGATGATACCATACAGTTGATCCCTCCGCGCTTTCTGAACCTCGAACAGGCCCTCGAATTTATAAAAGAAGACGAACTGGTGGAGGTCACTCCACAATCTGTAAGGCTGAGGAAAAAAGTCCTGGAAGCCCAGAAAAGGCCCAGGACCGAGCGGGCATAGAGCCATGACTATTTTAATCCGGCAAGGCACAGTATTTTCGCTCAACTGCCACCCCAAAGATCTTCGATCTTCGGGGACCCCGTTTCTCTACAGGCATCCTGCCTGTCTCCGAGGGCGGCAGACCGTTATGCCATCCATGGCTTCACCTGGTCTGCCGAAGCCGCTCAAATACCATGCCTTGTCGGATTAAAATAGTCACTTCATAGTAACGTGACAATGCGGCGAAAAAAGAATAAGCATATCAAATCCTGGCTCGTTAAACTTGTTTGCCTTTCTATTACTGCGATGCTTGCGAGTATTGCGTATTATTTATTTTTCCCCGATGTTGCTGCGCTCAGGAAAGGGAATATCAAAAAGACCTCCTTCATGGAGTACCGGGAAAGAGAATGGCAGCGGGAGGGAAAGAAAATAAAAATACATCAGGTGTGGATCCCTCTCTCGCAAATATCCCCCTTTTTGATAAAAGCAGTGCTCATTGGAGAAGATGACAAATTCTGGCAGCATGAAGGCTTTGATTTTGAAGCAATAGAAAAAGCTGCGGAAAAAGATATCAAGGGGAAGAAATTCAAATATGGCGCGAGCACAATAAGCCAACAGCTGGCAAAAAATCTCTTCCTTTCACCCTCAAAAAATCCCTTGCGAAAGGTGAAGGAGGCAATCCTTACCTGGAGAATGGAGAGGAAACTCACAAAACGAAGAATTTTGGAGCTCTACCTGAATGTGGCTGAATGGGGAGAAGGGATATTCGGCATCGAAGCCGCGTCAAGGTTCTATTACGGCAAGCCCGCGTCCAATCTTTCCCCTGAAGAGGCCGCACGGCTGGCCTCGGTGCTTCCTAACCCCAGAAAATATAACCCGCTCGGAACAGCACGCTACGTAGCAAAACGTTCGGGCCTTATCTACAATATCATGGTAAAAAGGGGCATCGTCATCCCCCAGTATGAGGAAGTCATGACAACCCCTGCGGATAAAGAGACTCCCGATGAAACGCCGGCAACTCCAGCCCATTCGAATGAAACAGTCCCGCCTTCAGTAAGCCCGCAGCCGGCATCGAACTGACAGCGTTCAGCGCAAAGGCCGCAATCGCTTTTTTGATGAAAAAACAGCTTCGTATGGTAATATTTGGAGTATGCATTTTACCGCAAATAACAAAAGTTTTTTAATTACCAAACTAAAAACGATAAAAGCGCCTCGACTCGTTTTGTTATCAGTGATATTCTCGACAATATTTGCTGAGATAATTGTTGGCTCATTCAGCATATTTTTTCGCGGGAAAATCACATACGAATATATAATCACGGGGACTGTCGCCGCTTTTTTAATTTCTCTCACTAATATGTATATTCTTATACAATTGATCACTCAATTGCGAGAGGAAGAGGAACGTTTCAGAAGTGTTTTTGAAACTGCTGCCATTGGGGTGGCACTCGAGTCTTTAGAGGGACACTGGCTGAAAGTTAATTCATCCCTTTGCAGAATGGTCGGCTATTCAGATCAGGAACTGTCAGCCATGACATTTTCTGCTATCACTCATCCTGATGACATGGAAATTGATATTGCTTATAAAAAACATTTGCTTACAGGAGAATTCTCCTATTATCACCGGGAAAAGCGATGTCTTCACAAAAATGGACATATAGTATGGATGCATTTGAGCGTCTCATTAGTCCGTGATGTTCATCAAAAACCTTCATATTTTTTAACGCTTATTGAGGACATCACCGAGCGCAAGAAGGTCGAACATCAGATAAAGCAATCTCTTAGAGAAAAGGAAGCGCTTCTCAGGGAAATCCATCACCGGGTAAAAAACAACATGGCGGTCGTGTCAAGCCTCCTTTCTTTAGAGGCCAGAAAAATAAAGGATGCTTCTGTGCGGTCCCTATTTGAAGAAAGCCGGCAGAGGGTCAAGGCAATGGCCCTTGTTCATGAAAAGCTTTATCAGACGAAAGATTTGTCGTCAATTAACTTTGAAGACTACATGAAGTCAATAATTTCAGAGATAATCAGCCTGTACCGTATAAATACCAATGCAATCACTGCGGAAATTAACATTGAAAACATTGAACTTGATCTTGATGCAGCCGTCCCCTGCGGCCTTATAATCAACGAACTTCTAACAAACGCCTTCAAATATGCTTTTCCTGACAATAGAAGAGGGATATTAAGCATCAATTTTACAAAGACTGACGGCTCCTACACACTGATAATCAAAGACAACGGTGTCGGACTGCCGGAAGGTTTTGATTATAAACAGGCAAGCACCCTTGGCCTTCAGCTTGTAGATATTTTAACAGGACAGCTCGGGGGGACCCTACAAATCAAATCTGATAAAGGAACGGAAGCTATCGTTACGTTTAAAACCGAAAGGGGATAAAGGGAAACACATCGAACATCGTGAAGTAGCTCGGAAAACCGGGGAAAAGGTGTACAAAAAATAGTTAAAGCCATATTCAGTCCTCCAGCCGGTCGTGCGATTTTCCCCCCGGTCCTTTTCTTTGAGAGTCGCCAGCCCCATTTGTCTTAAAGAATGCAACAGCATCTCGCAACTGCTCTGCCTGGGAGGACAATTCTTCTGATGTTGATGCCAATTCTTCTGACACCCCGGCGTTTTGCTGTATGACCTGGTCTAACTGCTGTATCGCCTTGTTTATCTGTTCAGCCCCTATATACTGTTCTTTGCTCGCCGCGCTTATCTCCTGCACAAGGTCTGCTGTCTTCTGTATATCAGGCACAAGCATTGCCAGCATCTCACCTGACTTTTCAGCCGTTTGCACGCTTGAGGAAGACAACTGGCTTATTTCTGCTGCTGCTGTCTGGCACCTTTCTGCAAGTTTCCTGACCTCTGAGGCTACTACTGCAAAGCCCTTCCCGTGTGCTCCTGCCCTTGCTGCTTCTATAGCGGCGTTTAATGCCAGCAGGTTGGTCTGTCTCGCTATCTCTTCTATGATTGATATCTTGGTCGCTATTTCTTTCATAGCACCCACTGTCTCTGAAACAGACTTGCCGCTTCCCTTTGCATCAATTGCTGATTTCTGTGAAATCTTCTCTGTCTGTTGCGCATTGTCCGTGTTCTGCCTGATGTTGGAAGTCATTTCTTCCATAGAAGATGATGTCTCTTCAATAGAAGCTGCCTGTTCTGTGGCTCCCTGCGAAAGTTGTTGAGCTCCTGCACTTAATTTTTCACCCCAGGCAGCTACATTTTCCGCAGCTGACTTTACCTCTGCAATAGTTATCTTTAGTTTTTCTAACATGTTTTTTATTGCTGAAAGCATCTCTCCTGTCTCGTCTTTGCTCTTGACTTCTATGATTGCTGTCAGGTCTCCGTCTGACAATCTTTTCATAACCGACACACCTTCGTTTAACGGCCTGACGATACTCCTGGTCAGAAAAAAAGCCGTGATTGCAGCCAGGACAAGGGCAATCGCGCCAAGGGTGAACGTCGTGACGCGCGAGCTGTTATATGTCTTCTCCGATTCTTCATAACGCAGTTTACTGAGTTTCTCCTGCTGCAGCGCCAAATCATCTATCGCTTGAATACTGTTGCGGACCGAGGCCCTTGCCTCTTTGACATAATAAGCGAATGCCTCATCAACGTTACCTGAAAGCATCAGCTTCAATGTTTTGTCCGTCATGCTGCTTTCAGTTTCACGCACGCTCTTTAGTTTTGAAATTTTATCATGGCTCTCCGCATCATCACTCGTGGTCATTTCATCAACCTTATTGAGTTTATCGTCAAATTTCAGCTTATTTTCTTCCAGCCTCTTCTTCATCTCCTGTAACCTTTCCCTCTGCAGGAATGCGTTGCGGACGGCTATCGCATCTTCCCTGACTATATCGGCCATATCGCGCGCAAGCCCGGAGCGGACACTGTTGACCTTGACGATATGGTCAAGATTTCCCTTTACGCGGGCCATATTCCCGGCAGCTACTAAAATGAGCGCCATCATCAATATAAGCACCAGACCGAAACCCAGCGACAATTTTTTACCAATTTTCATGTTTTTTAACATTTTTCGCCTCCATCAAATAAAAACACCCTGGCGTGCCCGGTATTAATCATGTCAGTTCTCCAAAGCTGATAAAATATAAAAAAGTTGATTAGATGAACAAACTTTTGTTCCTGAATGATCCAAGTGGCCAACACATACTTGTCCTCATCCTTTCGAGTAACATGCAACATAGACTCATTCTTGTTACATACTCTAAACTTACATCATAAAAAGGAGCTTTGCAATAAATGACTTGTTCAAAGTAGGCGTGACCTATTAGTAGTACAGCGCAAATCACTTTTAACACATTTTTACCGAACTCGGAGGTCAATCCGTTTTCCAACTAATAGGGCTACTCTCAGTAAAAGATAAAAAATAGCAGGAGCGTGATAGAGGCCCCCAGCAAGGCCCCGACAATGACTTCAAGAGGGCTGTGCGCCCTCACTGTTACCCTGCTCTGGGCAATTATGATTGCCAGTGCGCCTGAAAACAGTGAGGCGGCGAAGCTTTCCGTGCTGTAAGTAATTGCTACCCAGACTGAAAAGGCCAGTGCAGCGTGGCCGCTGGGCATGCCGCCGATGAGCGGATGTCCCTTGCCGAAATATGATTTCAGAACAATAACTGTAATCAAAACCAGAATAGTAGCAATAAGGGTAATTTCTTCCTTCGAATGCTTTGCTATGTATATGCCGTTCTGGAATATCGTGCTGAAATATGGGAACAATATAATATACCCTATAATAACCGCTCCAAAGGCAGTTATCAGCACTGCTCCGGCAGCAACGTCTTTCGCAATCCTGGCACTCTCATTGTGTTCCGGAGACAGCAAATCAACAACATACTCAATCGCGGTATTGATCATCTCTGCCAGAAGGACCAGAATCACTGCGATAGCGGTGATCAGGAAGTCCGTCCTCCCCACGCCAAGAATATAGATCAAGATAAGGACAAACGCCGCCGTATATAGATGGTAGCGCAGGTGGCGCTGGGTCCTTGCGGCATATAGTATGCCTTCAATAGCATGTCCCGCACTGTCAGCCCAACGCCTTAAAGGCATAGCGCCTCTGCCAGT
>JBEKJD010000139.1:0-8236 GCA_050011415.1 Dissulfurispiraceae bacterium
GTTCCAAAATCAACAGCCAGAAATACTATAGTTGATATATCCCGGAGATGGGTCATAGCTACTGAGCTGTAAACCGCGCTGCCCCCTGTTGCGATGACATGATTTTCAACATGTATTTTCAGGATTTCATCTTCTTCAATTTTTCGCAATGTCAAATAGCCGCTCTCATCGATTATTTTCTGAAGAGTTTTTTGGCGGTTGACCTGGATCAGAACGTCCGTGTCGAGGAACCCGCGGGACAGGTATTTTGCCAGAATTATTCCGGTAGTGCTCTTCCCGGCGCCAGGCATGCCTATTAGGGTCACATTGGATTTCATCCGAAACTCTTACTCAGTGAGCAGCTGTTCCAGGAAGTCCTCAACAACTCCTGCCCACACCTCATACCCTTTCCCGCTTACGTGGACACCATCATCAAGCAGATAATCTTTTTTGGGTCCTGAAGCGGGGCTGATAAACAGACTATAGAGATCAAGATATTCCGCCTTGAAGTCCTCCGCAATCTGTTTCAGCGATCCATTAAGTTGCCGTATAACCGCGTTGTCGATCCACGGGAGTCTTACCGGCAAAATGCTCTGTATCACCAATTTTGACTTGCTGAAAGCAGACGCTATGGCGTTGATTGCCTGCTTATAGCCGCCGGTTATTTCGTAGTCTTCCATCGCTATATTATTAATGCCGGTCATAATAAAAATAACGTCAGGGTCTGTGCCTGCATTACGCACAACACGGACTATCCCGTCCATACGCCCAACAAGCCCCTCGACTGTTTCCCCTGCTAACCCAAGATTTAAGACCTTATACGCGGGGAACCGTTCCTGCCAGTCAAAAAACTCTGTAAGCGAATCACCTATGAATACAACATTTTTCTTTTCCATCGCAAGATGTTCCTCACAGGGATACCGAAATTATATAACAATCCAGCATACGAAAATCATCCCAAAATACTATTGCATACAAAGAAGTTAGAACCATTTACAAACACCTATTGATTTATAAAAGAAAATGCTGATATTGTAGGGTGTTTATCGAGAGTAAAACTTATTAGCAGTCTTTTAATGATGTTGTAAAGTGACGAGGGAGGTTAAACCATGACATATATTGAAAAAGCGATAAAAGACGGACATGCAAAGATCAGCGGTGAGAACAAACAGCAAAAGATAACCTATATTGCTGTGGACCAGACAGAGCGGTATTTCGATCCGGAAGAGAAGGTTCGTGCTGAATTTTGGGCGGAACTGATCTACCGCTACGGCTATGAGCCCAATTGCATCGGCATTGAAGTAACCGTTCCCGACCGCACACCGTCTGACCGCGCTGATCTTGTAGTTTTTCATGATGAGACACGCAAAAAGCCCTATGCCGTGATTGAGTGCAAGAAAGATGGTATTAGCGATGCCGAGTTCAATCAGGCTGTAGAACAAGCTTGCGGAAATGGAACATGGGCCAAGTTTCGCGCCGACTATGTCATGGTGGTTGCGGGCACTACCCGTCGTGCATTCGACTTCACGGGAAAGTACGGCGCACTGGAACGTGAAGAAAATATTATCGCCGACCTACCTATACGCTATGGTAAGCCGGAAGAATACAAATATCATAAAGGCGGCTCTCTCGACATACAGCCGGTGACCAAAGAGACGCTTATAAAAGCCATCCAGAAGTGCCATCAAACCCTTTGGGGCGGCGGAAGACTATCTCCACCAACCGCTTTCGGCGAACTATGTAAAATTATCTTTGTGAAAATCAGCGACGAACAGGCAAAGCGAAAAAAGGGCGAGCCGTATGAATTCCAGATCAAGACCCATGAGTCCAGCCGGCGTCTGGCCGAACGCATCAGGGAACTCTATTCTACACAGCGCGAAAAAGACCCCGAAGTTTTTACCGATACGATCAAGATCGATGACGCCACCCTCAGAACTGTTGTTTCTCACCTTGAAAGCATCAACCTTAGCAAAACAGACCTTGACACAAAGGGACTTGCCTTTGAGCAGTTCATGGACGGTTTTTTCAAGGGAGACTTCGGCCAGTATTTCACACCTCGGGAGATCATAGAATTTTCGGTGTATATAATGAAGCCGACCAATGAAGATTTGGTGCTCGATCCAGCGTGCGGCTCCGGCGGCTTCCTTCTTCATGCCCTTGAAGCTGTAAGACGTGAAGCTGACGACTATTATGATAAAGGCACAACTGAACACTATAAACACTGGCATGACTTTGCAAAGGAACGCTTGTTCGGCTTGGAGATAAATGATGAAATCGCCCGCGTCGCCAAGATGAACATGATCATCCACGATGACGGACACACCAACGTAGCAGGCAGAGATGCTCTCGAACCGATTGAGCGTTTGACCGCACAAAACAAAGGATTTGCGGAAAACCGATTTGATCTCATACTGACCAATCCGCCTTTTGGGGCGATGATAAAGCAGGAAGAAAAACCATACCTGTCCAGTTATGAGATGAGCGCGATTGCCAATACGGTCAAAACATCAGCAAAAGTAGACCCTAAAATGGGCAAGAAGATGGTGAAGAAAAAAACTTCCGTAAAAACCGAAATCCTCTTTTGCGAAAAAGTATGGCGCTTTCTGAAGCCGGGCAAAGGACGGGCTGCCATTATCCTTCCTGACGGCGTTCTGACCAATTCATCACTTCAAGGTGTCAGGGATTGGTTGATCGGGAAATTCCAGATTCTTGCGGTTGTTAGCCTGCCTCAGTCTGCCTTTGCCCATTTCGGTGCAGGCGTCAAGGCGAGCATCGTCTTTGTACGTAAACGGGCCGACAATGAGAAACCGAAGGATGACGAAGCCATTTTTATGGCTGTGGCTGACAATATAGGGTACGACGCTACCGGACGCAAGACCATGAAGGTCATTGATTCTCAGATTGTCGGTAAAGCCAAAACCGAAATCCAACGATGCGATCTGTACGATGTGAGAGTTACCTTTGAGAATGTTGGGACAGAAGAAGCGCCGCAGTGGGTTGAGAGACACAGCCTGACGCTCCGTGACACAGGCATTCTCGGACAATACAGCGACTTTCTGAGAGACCCGACCCCTTTTTTCGTCTAAGCCCCGCTGACAGCGGACAGTCGCAATGCTTTGCAGTCAGACGGGGCGATGTGAAAGGCAGAATAGATGTGAATTATTGGCGTTTGTCATCTATGTTCGGGCATGTTTATGCCAACCCTAAGTATCCGTTAACACCGCTAAGAAAACTTGTTTCCTTGGTCCAATATGGAATCTCTGAGCGTGCTACAGATACACCTATTGGCGTACCGATAGTTCGAATGAACAATTTGCAAAACGATGGCTGGGATCTGAGCGATCTGAAATATATAGACCTTCCTCAAGCAATTGCCGATTCCTTTCGTCTACACCCGGGAGATATTTTATTCAATCGAACGAATTCAAAGGAACTAGTGGGCAAATGCGAGGTTTTCCGTGAAGCTGGGCATTGGGTGTTCGCTTCTTATCTTATCAGGGTGAGCTTTATGGAAGAAAAAGCGTTACCACAGTTTGTAAGTGATTTCCTGAACGCTCGTGCAGGAAGATTGCAGATAGATCGAATTAGCCGCCAGATTATCGGCATGTCCAATATCAATGCAGAAGAGTTGCAGGATCTGCTTATCCCGCTCCCGCCTGTTTCTCAGCAGGCAAGATTTGCAGAGGAAATGGACAAGGCCCGTGCAACACGACAAAAAAAGTTAAAACAAGCAGAAGAGCTTTTAAGCAGCCTCGACGCTTATCTGCTTGAAACGTTTGGGTTAACACCCTCACTCCCTAATACAAAAAAAACTTTTGCTGTGAGGTCAAGACAATTATGGGGTAATCGTATTGATGCGACAGCATACCAACCTTTTTTTTCGGAAGGAGACACTCCACGAGCCCATATTGTTCCATTGTCGGAACTTGCCTTGATAGATATGCATAGCACTAAGAGGCCTGAAGATGAAACAACACTTGTTCCATATGTCGGCTTGCCTGAATGTAGCCAGAATGAAGTTCGAGAGGTAGTGATGCGGCCGTACTCCGAAGTCAAAGGGCGCAGCGTGGTAAAACCTGGTGATATTCTTTTTGCCAGAATCGAGCCGAGTGTTTTCAATAAAAAATATGTTCTGGCAGAAGATTTGAAGGGCTACGATTATGCTTATACCTCAACAGAGTTTTATGTTGTTACTCCGAAGCCTGATACGGTTGACCCGTATTATCTTTACGCCATGTTTTTCTGTGCCATTGTATTCAATCAGGTCAAGGGCCAAACAACCGGATCTTCCGGTCGTCGCCGGTTGTCTTCAGAATCTTTTAAGCGCTTACAAATCCCTAAGCCTGCTATAAAGGTTCAACAAATTATCGCCGCAGAAGTCAAGCGCCGCCGTGAGAAGGCTCAACGACTAAAAGCAGAAGCCGAAGCTGAATGGACGGCGGCTAAGGAGCGTTTTGAGAAGAGCTTATTGGGAGAAGATGTTGCTGTACCTTTCAACGATATGGTAGATTTAAAACAAGAGAGGATTTCAGATGAAAAAACGAAAAAGCATAGTCGAAGAGTGGCGAACAAAGCTCACTCCGGAGGAAAAAAGGAAGCGCTATCTGGAAAGCATTCCAAAGCAGGTGCACGCGTCGATGGCCTTCGAAGACGAGCCCGTAAGCTTGAAGATGCTGAAAGAGTATCTGAATACTCTGAAGAATATTCCTCAACAACACGATTCATAGAATCGTCTCTCGGTATCAAGTCATACGCTGAACTTGCGCCTCACCTTGCAAAAGGTGTTGAACGCGTAATGGCCTCGCTTCTGACGCGAGAGACTTCCGATCTCAAAATCACCCCTGAGTTTGTTCGCAGCCTGCATAAAGACGCTTTTGGAGAATTGTTCCCTTCATGGGCCGGCAGCTATAGGGACAGGAATGTCATTGTCGGAAAGCATACCGCGCCTCCTTATTATGAAGTGCCCTTGCATATGCACCAATATTGCGAAGATGTAGAGTTTCGGCTGTTGTCGCCAGGGTCGAGGCCGCAGATAAACGATGTCCTTATTGAAACACTCGCTTTCGCCGAAGGCAGATTCCTGAGTATTCATCCGTTCCTCGACTTTAACGGACGGGTAGCGAGAATGCTACTTTTCGCCCTGCTTTACAGGCTTGATTTACCTCCGGTGGAGTTGGCGCCCGATGAGAAAGGAAAGGCAGCTTACCTCAAAGCCCTTTCAGAAGCGGACAGGTTTAACTGGGAACCGCTTGGTGTGATATGGCGGAAACGATTTGGATTGAATAAATGATTTACTGTGGTGTCTCTGCCGCTTTTGATTCCTCTATTATTCGATCGACAGCATTCTTGTCCAGCACCTCTTCTTTTATAAGGGACTCTGCAAGACGGTGAAGGGTGTGCAGGTTATTCTTCAAAATCTCATCTGCCTTTGCTTCCGCATCTACCATCAATTTCCGTATCGCCTCATCCATGAGCCAGGCCATATGCTCACTGTACCGTTTGGGCTGCGCCAGCTCTTTTCCCAAAAATGGGTGCTCTTCTCCCCTGCCGAGAGCAACAGGGCCTACCTTGTCGCTCATCCCCCATTGCGCAACCATTTTTTCCGCAAGTGCTGTAGCTTCCTTGAGATCGCTCTGCGCACCGCTGCTCGTATCGTTAAAAACGATCCGCTCGGCGACCATTCCGGCGAGCGCCACGCGCAGCCTGTTCACCAGATATGTTTTAGGATAATAGTGCCTATCCTCCTCCGGAAGTAGCTGTGTTACTCCCATCGCCATTCCGCGCGGAATTATACTGACTTTATGGATGGGGTCGGTACCGGGGAGTTCCCTGGCAACGAGCGTATGCCCTGCCTCATGGTAAGCGGTGATGCGCTTTTCCATGTCATTGATAGGCTCACCTCTTACAGCGCCCATCAGGACAATATCTCTCGCCTCTTCAAAGTCACTCATGGATATGCTGTCATGGTCCTTCCTTATCGCAATCAGCGCAGCCTCATTCGCAAGATTTTCCAGGTCTGCACCGGTCAAGCCCGGCGTGCCCTTCGCCATAGTCTCAAGGTCAACATCAGCGGCCAGGATTTTCCCTCTCACATGCACTTCGAGAATACCCCTGCGCTCCTTTAACCCCGGCCGGTCAATCATAATATGACGGTCAAACCTGCCGGGCCTGAGCAGCGCAGGGTCCAGGACATCAGGCCTGTTGGTCGCAGCAATAACGATTACTTCCTCATGCGGCTCGAACCCGTCCATTTCACTCAAGAGTTGATTGAGGGTCTGCTCTCTCTCATCGTGTCCTCCCCCGAAACCGGCTCCCCGGGTGCGGCCGACCGCATCGATTTCATCAATAAAAATTATGCTGGGCTGAGTTTCTTTTGCCTTCTTGAACATATCCCTGACGCGCGCGGCCCCCACACCGACAAACATCTCGATAAACTCAGACGCACTGATACTGTAGAAAGGTACTCCGGCTTCACCGGCTGTTGCGCGCGCCAGCAATGTTTTTCCGGTGCCCGGATACCCGGCCATCAGCACCCCCTTGGGGATTTTAGCGCCTAACTTCTGGTATTTCGCAGGATTTTTCAGGAACTCTACGGTTTCCTGCAGTTCCTGCTTGACAGTCTCCATGCCAGCAACATCTTTAAAAGTAATGCCCGGTTTTTTCGCATCAAAGCGTTTTGCCTTGCTCGTCCCGAAACTGAAAAGACCTCCCGGCCCCCCCTGCATCTGCTGGCTGCGCCTCATGATCATAATCCAGAAACCGACTATAAGCGCGAGCGGCAAAAACCCGACAATTAATTGGCCCCAAATTGAAGCCTTGTCCTGCGCGCTGATATTTATAATCACCTGCTTTTCCCTCAACCGTGAGATAAGCCCGTCTCCCTGAAAAGACGGCAGGGAAGTCTGAAAAGACTTGACCTGCGTGTTCTTCTTCTCGCCTGGAAGCAGGACAGGGATATCCTTTTTAAGTTCCCCTGTCACCTGAAGGCCTTTAATGCTGACCGACATTATATTTCCTGCATCGAGCTGCTCCATAAACTGGCTGTAATTGACTGGATATTGCTCCTGAACTTCAGGTCCCATGAAACGTCCCCATAAAAATATGAAGGCGATAAAAAACAACAAAAATATCCCCATTCTCCATTGGGGGCTTTTGAGTTTTTCAGTTAAGCTTTCTTTTATGGGAGATGTGTCGGACATAGAGGCAGTTCGCTCCTTGCAATTAATGAAATAGTGAGCGTTTCTCTCTAAGCGCAGCCTCGATAAATCCTTTGAACAAAGGATGCGGTTCAATAGGCTTTGACTTGAACTCAGGATGGAACTGGCATCCCACAAACCAGGGATGGTCCCTCAACTCAACAATTTCCACAAGCTCCCCGTCCGGCGAGGTCCCGCTTATCAAGAGCCCTTTGCCGCATAGGAATTCACGATAGTCATTGTTGAATTCATACCGGTGGCGGTGGCGTTCAGATATCTCTCTTTTTCCATATGCCTTATACGCGTGCGTATCTTCCCTGAGCACGCACGGGTAGGCGCCCAGTCTCATAGTCCCGCCCATTTGAGAGTCTTTGGAACGCTCCTCAACCTTGCCTGTCCTGTGGTTGTACCACTTGCCCATAAGATAAATTACCGGATCTTTAATGCTCGCGTCGAATTCGGTGCTGTTGGCCTGAAGCCCGCAGACGCTGCGGCCGAATTCAATAACAGCCGTTTGCATTCCAAGGCAGATACCGAAATAGGGGACTTTTTTCTCCCTCGCATACCTGATGGCTGCAATTTTGCCCTCGATGCCCCTTGATCCGAACCCTCCAGGGACAAGGATCCCATCCACTTCGGAAAGAAGATCTTCGGCGCCCCTTTTCTCTATTTCTTCAGAATCGGCCCAGAGCAGGTTTACCCGCGAATTGTTCGCTATGCCGCCGTGCAGCAAGGCTTCGGCAAGGCTTTTGTAGGCATCCTTAAGTTCAACATATTTCCCGACTATGGCAATGGTAGTCTCAAATTCAGGATGTTTAATTCTCCGCGCAACTTCAGACCAGACCGAAAGGTCAGGCTCAAGGTCCTTCATAAGGAGTTTTTTATCGAGCAGCCTGCCCAGCCCCTCGTTCTGAAAGCAAAGGGGCACCTCATAGACGGTCTCAACATCAACTGCTGCAATGACCGCATCAGGATCAACATTGCTGTGCAAGGCTATTTTTCTTTTCACATCAGCAGACAGGGGTCTGTCTGCCCTGCATATGAGTATATCGGGCTGAATA
>JBEKJD010000140.1:0-8235 GCA_050011415.1 Dissulfurispiraceae bacterium
TGAAGCTATCCCGGAAAGTGCCGGATATTTCGCTTTTTGAACGACATCATTTAACAAAGTCTTGTCTTCAGCCATTAGTTGCTTATCCAAATAATGCAATGCAGAGTAAGTCTCAAACACATTGTTTGTCTCATGATTTTTTATTTGCTCTATCAAATTATCACGCACTGGTTCTTTAAACTTTAAAATAATCCCCTGTCCCTCTAAAGCATTTGCAAGATCGCCCAAAAAAACGGCCGCCAACGCATTTGTTTTCGGGGCAATTTGAGTAATTACCAATATGTCGGCATTTTTCTGACCTGCAGATTCCTTTAGGGCATTCACAAGCTTGTCTTGGTTCGCAAACACAGCTGACACAGTCTCGGTAATATTCTCCATATAGCTGAAATGCGGAACGCGATCTTTATCAATAAGATCATAAAACTCATCTTCTGAGTTCAATATTATGGTTTGCACTTGTTTATTAGTAGCTTCTTCAGCACCGGAAGAAATTGGTATTACAAAAAGCGTTAACCAGGCCAAACTGAATAAAATGATTTTCAAGCGCATATTTATTTCCCATCCTTTGAGCAGAATTACCCCTATTTTAATCATCGTTCCCGTTTTGTCAAGGTATTTTTCACGCCGTGTTAGAGCAAAGCAGGAATGTCCGCTTTATGAATTGCTAAACTGCCTTTTTATTTCAAAGTGTGACGCATCCCCTACCTTACTTTGTGTGCTGCAGCGTCAACCTTTCCGCCACAGCATCGATGAACTCTTCGGTCAAGGCATATTTTGTCACCGGAGGATCGGCTATGAGCATCAGGTCCTTCGTCATAATGCCGCTTTCCACAGTCTCAATAACTGTGCGCTCTAATTTTTCGGCAAAGCCGGCTACATCGGGCGTATGGTCAAGTTGTCCACGCTTGGCAAGGGCCCCGGTCCAGGCAAAAATGGACGCGACTGAATTTGTCGATGTAGGATTGCCTTTAAGATGTTCATAGTAATGTCGGACAACAGTGCCGTGCGCGGCCTCGAACTCGAATTTCCCGTCAGGCGAAACGAGCACCGATGTCATGAGACCGAGGCTTCCGAAGCCGCTCGCAACCATATCGGACATTACATCGCCATCGTAGTTCATGCAGGCCCATAGCATTCCGCCCCCGGACTTTATCACCTGGGCCACGGCATCATCTATAAGGAGATAGCGGTACTGTATACCGGCTTTCTTCAATTCGTCCGCGGCTTCTTCGGCTTCCCCGGAAAAAATGTCCCTGAAAAAACCGTGATACACTTTTGATATAGTGTCCTTTGACCCAAACCATATATCCACTTTTTCACTGATCGCGTAGTTTATGCATGACCGTGCAAAACTCCTGATCGATGGTTCGGTATTGTGCATGCCCATTACCACGCCCCGTCCTTTGAAATCATATATTTTAAGCACGGTCTTTTCTCCGCTGCCTGAAGGCGTAAAAACAAGTTCAGCAGTTCCCGGCCCGTCTACGGCAAATTCGGTATTTTTATAAATGTCTCCATAAGCGTGGCGCCCGATGATGATAGGTTTCTTCCACTTGTGAACGGCAGGAGGTATGTTTTTAATTATAATGGGCTTTCTGAATACCGTGCCGTCAAGAATGGAACGGATCGTCCCATTCGGGCTTTTCCATTGCTGCTTCAGACCGTATTCCTTTACGCGGGCGGCATTAGGAGTAATCGTCGCACATTTTACGCCGACGCCAAACTCCCTGATCGCATCAGCCGCCTCAAGAGTGACCCTGTCATCGGTTTCGTCACGATGTTTTATTCCAAGATCGTAATATCGCAGGTCGATATCCAAAAAAGGCAGAATCAGTCTTTCTTTTATAAGATGCCACATTATCCTGGTCATCTCATCCCCGTCCATTTCAACAATAGGATTTTTCACTCTGATCTTCTCAGTCACAATTCCTCCATCTGAGTTAAAATTGAATTATTAATTTAATTTGAAAATAATAACATTGTCAATCGTAAAGGAAGGGGCAGTACCTTTTATCTTTGAAATCACCTGGGTTATCGGTAGTGGGTCGGTAACGCCCGACCCACAAATCCCGCAATGGAACAAAAGATAGCATTCAATAAACGACAGGATGAAGGCACGACGGGCTAATTGATCACAAAGAAAAAAGGTACTGCCCCTTCCTTTACGATTCCATTATCGCCCCTTCAATCCATTCAGGTAGGCGCTTGCCTGACCGTGGACTGCCGGACATTCCGTCTTCGATATGCTGCTGATAATACGCTCCAACGCCTCGCGCACTGTCTCCTGCAGACGCGGCTTCAAAGAGCGCACATGCTGAAAGGTATTTAGCAGCCGTCCCGCTGTTGTCGCATTGATAGGAGCAAGCTCTATAACTGTATCAGCAACCCATCTGATGCCCTGCATAGTCCACACCATTTTGTTATTCACCGCCATGGACATAAAAAGCGCCCTGCTCCACGTAGGCTGTGTAATGTCAAAGCCCGGACGCCTTTTTTCAGCCTCTATCATTTCAAAGACATCCTCTCTCGTTCCGCTCGCCACAACGCGCAGGTAATTGGCATAACCGCTTAGATGCGTGTGCCACTTCGAATATACCTCTTCGAGGACCGCGCGTCTTTGGTTTGCGGAACTCCGGTTAAGGGCGAGCAATGCAGCTATCCTGTCCGAAGCAGTAGTGGCGGCCTTGAAGTGATCGAGTATCACATTATGGCTTTCAGCGGAATCGTCAACCGATATAAGGTCGAGCAGGATATTCTTCAGCATGCGATTTTCTATGCCGGTCTGGGAGGACAGTTGTTTCGAGGTTGAGTAAGTGTCCATCCGGACAAATAACTCCAGCAGTTCGCCTCTGTACCTGCGGTTCACTGCCAGCATCAGCTTTTCACGCGCGGCAACCAATTCCTGATACCACGCAGCATACGCACGGTCCATCGGCTGCTCGTCTATTCGCAGGAAATACGCCTTCAGCGAAGCCGGTATGCCCGGGTCATTAAGGATTCCTCCATATAACGAGAGCCACTGCTCACTGATCGTATCGTCAGGATTCAACAGGAGTTTGATCCTTTCGTTATCGGTCAATTGCCGCATGGCATCAACCCGGTTATAAAAGTTGGGGTCAAGACGCGCCTGCAATGATTGTGACAGGGCAGTTGCATTACTGTACTGAAAAGTCCCGTAGAATGAATAATCTCGGTTCATGGAAGCAAAGGCCGGGGACTCCGTGATGTTTTCAAATACCAGTTCTTCACTCGTCCCGGTCATCTGAAATACCCTCTGCGTTCCCTGCAGGTCATGCCCGTTATGGTCCACAAGAGCCAGCGCTATCGGAATGTGAAAAGGTGATTGCCCCGGTTTCACTTCCTGATGAAAGGTAATCCTGTACTTACGGGACGAAGCCTCATACTGCGCTGATGCTGTTACCTTCGGGTAACCCACGGTGTAGAGCCAGCCCTTTTTAAATTGTTCAAGGGAGATGCCGGAGGCCTCTTCAAAGCACTCGAAGAACTGGTCTGTTGCAGCGTTGCCGTTACGGTAGCGGGAGAAATACAGAGTTTTCCCCTTCCGGAAGTTGTCCGAGCCGATGATCAGCCTGAGCATCCTGATAACTTCCGCGGCCTTGACATACGTAACTCCGTCGATCAGTTCGTCAGGGTCATTGAATCCTTCACGTACAATGCGGCCCGCATGTCCGGCATCCTCGATGGCGAGAGGCCCGAGCAGGGGATTGCGAATGCCGTCGACCTGGAAAAGACGAATGAAAGACGGGTCAAAGGTATCCGCCATGAACTGACGCTCTACATCAACTGTGTACGCTTCATTGAGCCAGACATCAAAAGGCGTATCCATGGTAGTCTCGCTGCCGCACTGATTGTGCTCGAACTCATGGACAATCACCTGATGGGCATACAGTAAGCCGTTATCCATCGTATGCTCATTAATAAGCGCGGCATCCGTAACGATCGTGGTATTGCCCACATTCTCCATTCCGCCGAAATTCGATTTATTCATACAGATCGTACGGTAGGTATCTCTGGTATACTCATAATCCTGTGTCTTCATTATCCAGAGGACCGACGCCTTAAGTATTTCCATGGGAATGCGCACATCACCGACAGCGCCTGGCGGAACAAGATATTCAAGCCGGACTGTACGGCCTGATGGAAAGGTGACCGTATCTGCAAGCATGTCCCATGTGCCCGCGCATATCAAAAACAAATATGGCGCCATGGGAATTGAATTCTCATATGTGATAACCTGCCTTCCCGGACTGCCCTGCTTCGGCACAGGCCTTCCTTCAGGGTTCAGACCGCGATTGACATTGCCATTGCTGATAAGATGGGTATACGCACTGGAGGCCTCTATCGTAGTGGTCATGGTACATTTTGCGCGGCAATCGTCAAAGATAGGCATGATCCGCTGAAATCCCCACTGCTGGCACTGAGACATATATTGCTGCGGCGCGCCCGCAGGCGTGGCGTCCCTGTAAACTCCTTCGAGTATATGGTCAGAAGGAAAACAGCGGGTGAAGGTCCTTACAAAAAACCGTTCCCCGCCGCTTACCCTGCGCGGCAGTTTTATCACGAGCCTGTTCTTTTCATTAAGATATTCATAGGCAAGCCTGGTCCCCTCTGTGTCTTCAGGAGCGGCGCAAAATTCGATATTTATAATTTCAAGGCCGCAGGCATCGAGCGCTATTTCATCAAGGTCGAACTTTGCAGTCATCTCAAGACAGTTGCGTGCTTCTACACTATCGGCGGCAAAATTGACGTAAATATTCAGATGATGAAGGATAACCGGAAGGGGACCGAAATCCTCACGTCTGTATTTATACTGCCTGCTCTTTGCAATTTCGGACATAGTTCTTTTCTCCTCCTGCCGCGTAGTATCGTATTTTAACACTTTCCAGTTTTTGCATCATCCTCATTATGCATGCGGAGAAATTCCTCTAATGTTATAATTAACAGAACTGGAGGATCATATGCTTTTAGAAACAATTATTGATGGCGCTTCTATAACAATACACATTGCCGAACCCTTTAGGCCGGATATTGCGGCCATCATTTCTCAAATTGAACAATTAGCCATTTCAAAAGGAGCTGACATCACCGCCCTGGATGTGAAAGGATTGATTTTGGAAATGATCCGTGGGATAGTCGGCTGTGAAAACGGTTGTCCGGCTGACGCAAAGCACCTGATATCCAGGGGATACAGCGGTTTTGATTTACGTTATGTCGAGGGAGGCATACTTACTGCGCATACAGCAACCAGAGATGGCAAGCCCATTCATCTCAAAATGTTTCCAGATTTTTGATAATGGACAAAGCGATAAGAATTTTACTTATCGAGGACAATCCCGCGGACGCTTATCTGCTGGAAGAGATGCTTAAGGCCGCTGATGTCCGGTTCGAGATGGAATGCATCGACAGACTGTCATCCGGTATTGCAAAAGTTAAATCAGATGGTTTCCACATTATCCTGCTGGATCTCGGGCTTCCCGACAGCCGGGGGTTGGATACGCTCACAAGACTGAATGAAATCATACCCGAAGCGCCTATTATTGTGCTTACAGGTCTGGCGGATGAGGCCTTGGGTATACAGGCTGTACAACAAGGAGCGCAGGATTTTCTTGTCAAGGGACAAGTGGATAAAAATCTGCTCGTACGGTCTATAAATTATGCAATTGGACGCAAGAAGATTGAGGAGCGGGAACGGTTGGCGCACAAGGAAGTAAGTGAAAGAACATCTGAATTATATAATGCAAACATTGCACTGAGAGTTTTGCTGAAACAGAGAGAAGAAGATAAAAATGAACTGGAAGAAAAAATCCTTTCCAACGTGAAAGAACTGATTATGCCTCTTGTTGAAGAGTTGAAAAAAAGCGGGCTGTCTTCAAAATATAGATCCTATCTTGGCCTGCTTGAATCCAACCTTCTTGAGATTGTCTCTCCTTTTTCTGTTAAATTGTCATCAAAATACGCCAATCTCACAAATAAAGAAATCCTGGTGGCCGATTTCATAAAACGAGGAAAAAGCACCAAGGAAATTGCGGGGATACTCGACGTTTCAAAAGGTACAATTGATTCCCACAGGAATAATATAAGGAAAAAGCTCGGGTTAAACAGTTCAAAGACAAACCTCAGAACTTATCTTTCTTCAATCATCTAATCCTTCTTTCAGTCAAACTACCACCTACTTCCGCAGTCCATTTAAGGTGTTGGGCCTCTGCGCCGATATTAAAGATGGGATGCCGGTCTGTTCAGTTAGTTATGACCTTTTTTGAGTTACATAATATATAGTTATTCTATATATTATGTCTATATTTATATAGTATTGCAAAAATGAGACAAAAAGGGCAAACTAACGCACAGAACCTGTAACTCTAATGGGAGGGTATCTGGTATGGATAGGATGAATACCGCTAATCTCAAGGCCGAACCATTACTTTCGGAGCAAGACGTAAGAACGTTGTTTGAAATTCTCGAAGTCGATGAACGCAGAGAGATGAACGCACCGGAACCATTAAACAGAAGAAGTAAAGTCAGCTTCGGGATAGAGGAAGAAACCCGTAATTAGACTGGGCAGCGTGATCAGGATTATTGAAGCCCCCGACGTTCCTTCCGATAGTTATACTCATAAATAAATCAAAAACACTATGCCCGTTTTATGGCATCAGCAACTCTGGCAACTTTTGCCATTTCCCCGACATCATGTACCCGGACAATATTAGCGCCGTTTAGAATCGCGGCTGCTACAGCTGCAGCAGTACCCTCCATACGCTCGCCCGCCGGAGGCGGGGGCACGCCACCCAGGAGTTTCCCGATAAACGCCTTGCGTGACACACCGATTGCAACCGGCCTGCCGAGCAACGTAAACTCTTTCAGGTTTTTTATAATTTCGAGGTTGTGATCAACGGTTTTCCCGAACCCGATGCCGGGATCGACAATAATCTTGTCTTCGGAGATTCCGGAATCGGCAGCAAGCCTGATGCTGCAGCGAAGATAATCCATAATCTCGGGGACAAGGGCCTCGTAGACAGGATGCTCTTGCATATCTTTCGGAGTACCTTTGATATGCATTACAATAACGGGAACGCCATATTCAGCTACGACCTTCGGCATTGCCGGATCGAACCTGAGACCACTGATATCATTCACTATGGATGCGCCTGCATCCAGCGCACGATGTGCGACTTCAGCCTTGCAGGTGTCTATGGAAAGAGGAATATGAGATGATTTTGCAACAGCCTGTATAACGGGAATGGTCCTTCGCAGCTCTTCTTCCAGCGGCAGCGCATCAGAGCCTGGCCTTGTGGACTCTCCGCCTATATCGAGTATGTCTGCGCCAAGCCCGATAAGATAATGTGCGCGCCGGACCGCGCTTTCCTTATCAAAAAAAAGTCCGCCGTCGGAAAAGGAATCCGGGGTAACATTAAGCACACCCATGATATGGGTTTTATTGGTAAAATCAAGGTTGAAACCGTTCCAGGAAAGAATCACGTGTTAACGACAGTATCACCGGTTGCAAGGCTTATTGCACATTTTTCCTGAGCGACTCCCGATTTGATATTTTCTAAAATAGCATCGATATCCTGGGCATCGACCGTTTCACGCTCAAGAAGCGCCTGAGCAAGGGCCTCAAGGATATTGACATTTTCTTCCAGTATCAGCCTTGCATTCATGTAGGCGGCGGTAACGATCGCCCGTATCTCTTCGTCTATGTCCTCTGCCGTTTTTTCGCTGTAATCCTTGTGTCTGGCTATCTCGCGCCCGAGGAATATCTGCTCGTCCTTTTTGCCGAAGGCAAGGGGGCCGAGCTTCGTGCTCATACCCCACTCGGTAACCATCTTTCTTGCCAGGTCGGTAGCCCGCTCAATGTCGTTGCCCGCGCCCGTGGTCATATGGTGCAAAATAAGTTCCTCGGCAGCCCTTCCGCCCATCAGTACATTCAGGGCCTTTTCAAGATATTCCCTTGAATAAGTATAACGGTCATCGATGGGAAGCTGCTGGGTGACTCCAAGAGCCCTTCCTCTCGGGATGATGCTTACTTTATGTATGGGATCTGTACCCGGTGTCAGTTTGGCAACCAGCGCATGGCCGGCCTCATGATAAGCGGTGTTCTTCTTTTCTTCATCGCTTATGACCATGCTCCGCCTTTCGACACCCATCAAGACCTTATCTTTCGCAAACTCAAAATCATGTATGTCGACTTTGTCCTTGATTTTCCGCGCTGCAATA
>JBEKJD010000140.1:8241-9295 GCA_050011415.1 Dissulfurispiraceae bacterium
CTATCTTGTCAAGGTTCACATCCTCGGCAACAGGGATATTCTTTGTATGCACCTTGAGTATCTCCAGCCGCCCTTTCACATCAGGGGTAGGCACCACTATCTGCCGGTCGAATCTCCCCGGCCTCAGCAGCGCGGGGTCCAGGACATCAGGCCGGTTAGTCGCCGCGATCATTATCACACCTTCATTCCCTTCAAAACCGTCCATTTCAACAAGCAATTGGTTCAACGTCTGTTCCCGTTCGTCATGCCCACCTCCGAGACCGGCTCCCCTGTGCCTGCCTACGGCGTCTATTTCGTCGATGAATATGATACACGGCGCACTCTTTTTCGCCTGCTCAAAAAGGTCGCGCACACGCGAGGCGCCTACACCAACGAACATTTCAACAAAATCCGAGCCTGAGATGGAAAAGAACGGCACTCCTGCTTCACCCGCAATAGCTTTGGCCAGCAGCGTCTTGCCGGTGCCGGGAGAACCAACCAACAACACACCCTTGGGAATCTTTCCTCCTAATTTGGAAAACTTCTGGGGGTCTTTGAGAAACTCGATGATTTCCTCCACCTCTGCTTTGGCTTCTTCAACACCCGCAACATCCGCAAATGTAACTTTTACCGCCTTGTCGGAAACCAGCTTTGCCTTGGCCTTTCCGAAAGACATGGCCTTGTTGCCGCCCATTTGCATCTGCCGCATAAAAACTATCCATACAAGCACCAGGAATAAAATAGGTCCCCATGAAAAGAAAAAGTTGACATACCACGGGCTTTGATCAGGAGGCTGTGCCGTTATCTTGACTTCCTTCTGCCTTAATTCCTTCACCAACTCAGGATACTCCACGGCATATGTTTTGAATTTACTGCCGTCCTTCAGCCGCCCGCTTATATGGTTCTCCTTGATAGTGACCTCATCAACATCCCCTGCCTCAACCTTTCCTATGAAATCGGAAAAAATCATTTCTTTCTCGGTCTTGGGCGGTACGTTGAAAAGATTGAAAAGAAGGATCATCGCCATCCCGATCAGCAGCCACACAAACAAACTTTTATACATATCTTTCCCCTG
>JBEKJD010000141.1:0-8224 GCA_050011415.1 Dissulfurispiraceae bacterium
TCGATTCTCAGATTCGTCGTGGAAAGAGCGAAAATCGGGAAAACGTCGGTGCAGTATGCTGTGAATGTTTTCAATGAAAATGTTCAGAGTGGCGATGTAAAAGGAGTGTTCTCGACGCACGTGACTTTTGTCTGTATCGACGACAAGGGACATAAGGCTTACATGCCTGAAACACAGTGATGTGAACGACAACTTGTCGCTTAATAAACCATAAGATAATGATTCCTGGGTCAGCCCGTCGAGGGGCTGACCATTTTTTTTACAAATTCGATACTGCCCTTGACTAAATTAAAAACTTTATTTATAATCATGATAAGTGATTATCAGGGATGGTGATTTGATGTCGTCAAAGGAAACTGATGTTGCAGACGTGTTGACCTCCTGTGTGAGTTTCCTTCTTGCCAAGTTGTCCCAGCGCATTCTTCGTGTGATGGATGAGAGTCTTGTAGAGTTCAAAGTGAATATTAAGCATGTAGCTGTGATGGCTGAAATCCACCACCGGGGCCCTGCCAATCAGAAGGTGATCGGGGACGCACTTGAGATCGACAGGACATCGATGGTCGGCCTTGTCGACGACCTTGAAAAATTGAAATTTGTAGTTCGGGTCACTGACCCGGAAGATCGGCGGGCCTTCCGTGTAACTTTAACTCCGGAAGGACTCCGGGTCCTCGCTGCGGCCGGAGGACTGATCAAACGAGAAGAGTCTGATTTTCTAAATACTCTTCCTCGAGGTAAAAAGGATTCATTTTTATCGATTTTAAAATCCCTTTATCAAGAGGGCCGGGATGCAAACAGCAGAAAAATCCTGTGAGGTGTTTATGAAGGACGAGCCTGTAGTTGTCTTTGAGAACGTATCGAAGATTTATAAGATGGGCGAGGTCTCGATCCCTGCCTTAAACAATGTATCGCTCAAAATTTCAAAGAGACGCTTTTCGATGGTCTTAGGGCCGTCAGGCAGCGGAAAGACGACTCTCCTCAATATGATAGGTTGTTTGGACCAGCCGACTAATGGAAAAATTGAAGTTTGCGGCGAAAGAGTTGCGGAAATTTCCGATGACAAGATTTCTGAATTCCGCGCACGCAACATCGGTTTCATCTTCCAGAACTTCAATTTGATTCCTGTGCTTTCAGCTTTCGAAAATGTCGAGTATCCACTGACACTTCTGGGCATTGGCGCATCAGAACGCCGGGAGCGAAGTATGAGCATTCTGGAATCTGTCGGGCTTTCAGATCACTCGCGGCATAGACCGAACCAACTGAGCGGCGGGCAAAAACAAAGAGTCGCAATCGCTCGTGCTCTGGTTAAAGGGCCGGGTTTGGTTTTGGCTGATGAACCAACGGCCAATCTCGACAGCAAAACCGGAGCTTCCATCATCGATCTCATGCACAGGATTCAGGAACAATACGGGGCAACTTTTGTCTTCTCTACCCATGACCCGCAATTGATTTCCCATGCTCAGGACGTTTTTTCAATCAGGGACGGCGAGCTGATCGAACATCGCCCGGAGGGCAAATGAACACATTTAAGATTGCCGCAAGAAATATCCTAAGAAACATGAGACGCACTCTCATGACTGTTTCGGCCATCGCCGTTGGGACCATGTCGATGCTGATATTCGGCGAATTTGTTTCTCAGGTTTTTGTTGCACTCGAAACTCAGAATGTAACACGCTCCTGGCATATCACTGTTTTTCGCTCCGGGTATTTCAAATACGGTTCAGGCAATCCGGCAGCCTATGGCATACATGATTACCAGTCGGTCCTCGGATTAATTGCTGAAGACCCTGTGCTTAAGCCATTGATCAATGTGGTGACGCCCACCATAAATCTTTACGGCATTGCAGGGAATTTTGATGCTGAAGCTTCGAAGACTTTTTTTGGTCTTGGCGTGGTGCCGACTGACTTCAATCGAATGCACCTTTGGGACGAGCATCAATTGAAACTGGCTTCTGTTCTCAACAGAGGGTCCCTTAATGAGAGTGATGAGGCCCACGGATTTATAGGGGTGGGGCTTGGCAGGATCCTGGGGCTCTGCGAGCCTCTGAAAATTGCCGACTGTACAAAACAGCAAGGTGGGGACCGGCAGATGATTCAGACACCCTCGGGTCAAAGCAAACGTGATTTCAGCGCATTGGAGGAAAAATCGAATCAGACGAACTCTGAACCGCAAAGGGGCACGGCGCCGCGATTGGACCTTCTCGCCGCTACAGCAGCCAGCGCTCCGAACGTCGTCAATTTTTATGTAGATAAAGCCGTCTCACAGGGAGTTAAAGAGTATGACGATTCCCTTGTAATCCTGAACTTCAGTCTGGCCCAGCGGCTCCTTTATGGGCGGGGTGAAAAACAGGCGGTGGGGATTGTCTTACAGCTCCATAGGACAGAGGACATCCCGATTGCACGGGCCCGGCTTGACCAGTTGATCAAAGGGAAAAGACTGGACCTTGAGACGCGGGAATTAACAGAGCTGCAGCCATTTTACAAACAAGCCATTGGAATGTTTACAGCTATCTTTTCATTTATCTCGGCCGTTATGGCGGTGATTGTTCTATTTACCATTGTGAACACTATGAGTATGAGCGTGATGGAGCGGACACACGAAATCGGTACCCTTAGAGCAATGGGAGTAAAGAAAAGGGGAATCACGGTCCAGTTTGTATTGGAAGGTGCACTTCTCGGGCTGATTGGCGCAACGCTGGGACTTGCAGTCGGCACTGCCGTGGCTCACATCGTCAATCATGCAGGGTTAACGTGGCAACCTCCGGGCCAGGCATTTCCCACGCCCTTGAAAGTGCTCACACGAGGAGTGGGTCATTTGATGTTCGGCATTTGGATCGGACTTGGTGCCTTGTCGACAATTGCGGCCTGGGTGCCGGCACATCGCGCCGCCCGTTTGAAAATAGTCGATGCATTGGGGCACGTATGAAAAAGCAAACTTTAATTTGTCTCTTAATGCTGACCCTTTCAGTTATCACTCCGTTGGAGGCGTTTAGCGTTGATGAAAATAAGTCTGCGGCCCAGACCATTATAGTACGTTCAGACGCAGTCAGGAATCCTGACAAGCCTTTTCAGATGAATCTACGCCTGACTGAATACGTGGATGGTTTGGCACGAAACGAAATTATTTTGGGGGTCTACTCAAAAGTGGACGAGGCGTCCGGCCAATTCAAGAATCTGGTGCGCTATATGGAACCTCCGCGCGATGCAGGCAAAACTGTTCTGATGAACGGCTCGACGATGTGGTTTTATGATCCGGCATCAAAAGCGAGTGTTCGCATCTCTCCGCAGCAGAGACTTTTGGGTCAGGCATCGGAAGGCGACGTGGTCACCGTGAATTTAGCCAGGGATTACTCTGCCAGGCTTGTAGGTAATGCCGACGGAGAGACACTCTATGACGCCGATCATGTGCCGAAAAAATGTTGGCATATGGACCTCTCCCCAGTTAACGGTAGCGCCATCTATGGCAGAGTTGAGTATTGGGTAGAAAAAGGGACCTATCGACCGGTGAAGGGCAAATTCTACTCTGATAGCAGGAGGCTTCTGAAAATCGTCTACTATCACAAGTATGCAGAGCAGCTTGGTTCTCAGAGGCCATCGGAAATCATCATCATTGATTCAGTAAACTCGAAGCTCGTTACAACTATGAATACATACGGGCTCAAAGCCAAAGAAATCCCAAATAGCTGGTATCAGCGGGATTTCCTTCCCCGCCTCACGGTGGAATGATGCGAAGGTTGATTCAACTCTTCTTTTTTCTATGCTTTCTCGTTTTTATGCCGGTCTGGGCCGAGGGATCTGACGATGAGAACTCAGACTTGAATCTGATACCAGGGACACTTGAAAGCCCGGCAGAAAATAAGACTCCATCCGATAGAAACTCTACCCTAAGTGGAAAAGCCTATATTGAAGACGTGTTAACAGGGTGGTCGAATCGCAGGAGTCTCCTGGTGCCGGTGCCAATCCAGCCCCCGAATTGGCAGAACCGAACGAGCCTGGACCTTGACTATAAATGGCAGTTTGATGAGCGGATCAGATTTAGTCTGAGTGATCGAGTGAGTGGATATGAAGGTGATACAATTCCATTTCCGAGTAACGGAAGCGCCCGAAATGATTTTCGCGAAGGGTCACTCTCTTGCGAGGTTTTTCCAAGGACTTATTTTGAGGCAGGTCGGATCAATCTCAAGAACGGTACCGCATTAGGCTATAATCCAACGGATTTTTTCAAAACTCGCACAATGGTGGATATTGTATCGATTGATCCATCGGCGCTCAAAGAGGACCGGCTGGGGAGCATTATGATTGAGGGTCAAAGACTTTGGGACAATGGATCCCTTACGCTTGCCTTTGCTCCCAAGTTGCAAACGGAGACTCCGTTGCTCACTACTCCGACTGCGAGCTTCAACCCCCTATTCGGCCAAACGAATTCTGAAAATCGTTTTCTTGCTTCCCTGAGCTGCGACATAGCCGGTCTGAGTCCGCAGGCCCTTATATTTTTGGACGGCACCGGCACACACATTGGGGCGAATCTGAGTCGGGTTATAAGTTCCAGTATCGTTGCCTATGTGGAATGGTCAGGCGTTACAGAGACAAACCTTACTAACAGAGCTGTCGTATTCGGAAAAAATACCGGAACACTGCCAAGTGGAGCTCCTGTCGTGCCGCAATCGAATTCGCGCTTAATTTTTCAAAATGACCTTGCGCTTGGAGCCTCCTGGACCAGCAGTTCCAACCTGACGATCAACCTGGAATACCACTATCATCAGGCAGGGTTTAACGGAGCTGATTTTAATAACTGGCTTTTACTTGGGAGGGCAAATTCCACATTGGCGAGAGAACTCTGGTTTGTCCGGCAATATGCAACAGATCAGCAAGAGCCTCTTATGCAGCACGAGTTTTTTTTGCGTTTCGACTATCCGGATGTTATTCAGTCAAAACTCAATCTTGGTACAGTCGCCTTTATCAGTCCTTATGACGGATCAGTCCTCGCGCAGGCTTCAGCGCAATACTTTCTTTCGAGAAATTTGACGTTGGGCGCATACCTCAGCGGAGCTTTCGGAAGTCCCGGCAGCGAAAAAGGAAGTCTGCCCTGGGCCACGAGCGCAATATTGCGGGCCGTGTGGTATCTGTGAATCTGGTTCTTCTTTTTCAGGAAGACTTTATCGGGGACAGTAACCTTGTTCGTCTGAAGGGGCATCGTCTTGCCCATGTTCGGGACGTGCTCCGCGCATCGGCAGGAGACCGTTTGTGTGTCGGCATTGCCGGGGGAAATGTCGGAGAAGGAACGATAAAGCTGCTGGATGATGATGCCCTCGAGATGGAAATAAAGGCCGACAGCCATCCTCCCCATCCATTGCCTGTAACCGTTATTCTGGCGCTCCCGAGGCCCAAGGTTCTGAGAAGAGTAATCGCATCCATTACTATTATGGGGGTAAAGAGCATTATTCTTATCAACGCCTACCGCGTGGAGAAGAGTTACTGGAAAAGCCCTTTTTTGGAAAAGGCTGAGATGGAGAAACAGATCATTCTCGGCCTTGAACAGGCCCGGGACACAATCTTTCCGGAAATCATGCTGCGTCCGCTTTTCAAACCCTTTGTAGACGACGAATTGCCCGGCATTATTAAGGGATCGCTGCCTTTTGTTGCCCATCCCGCAGCAATAGAAGCCTGCCCCTTTGATGTAAAACAGCCTGTCACTATTGCAGTGGGCCCGGAGGCGGGTTTCATTCCTTACGAAATCGAAAAGCTCATCGGGTGCGGATTCAAGCCGGTCCGCATGGGAGACCGCATTCTTACCGTAGAAACGGCAATACCAGCACTGTTATCGAGATTTTTATAAGGGTAGCGGTCCATAGAAACCGAAAAGCCGGATTTTATTCTACAGCCTGAATTTGTTCACCTCGGTTTTTAGTTCCATGGACACCTTTGCCAGGTCGAGAGAGGCCTGTTTTACATTTATCTCGCTTTCACTGGTTTCCTGTGAAACTAAAGCTATAACTTCTATGTCGGAGCTTATGGATTCCGATACAGTGGACATCTCCTCGGTTGCCAAAGCTATTTGCTGCACCATGGACTGTAACCCGTTTACGCTCTCGACTATTTTGTGCAAAGCGTCTCCCGCCTGCATCGAAAGACTGGCGCCCAACTCCACCCTCTTTAGGCTATCCACCATCGCGGACACCGCCTGTTCAGTCTCACCCTTATCCCCTGGATCATCCCGCTGATCTCTGTCGTTGCCTTCGACGTTCTCTCAGCAAGCTTTCTGACTTCATCAGCAACTACAGCAAACCCTCTGCCCTGCTCGCCCGCCCTTGCCGACTCGATGGCAGCATTAAGCGCAAGGAGGTTCGTCTGGTCGGCAATGTCTTTTATTACATCTATTATTTCGCCTATCTGTTTTGAACGTTCGCCAAGCGAGGTTATCAACTTGGACGATTCAGACACAGTCCTTGAAATCTCCTGGACCTCGTTAACTGTCTTGGTGACGATGCCTTCTCCATCATGGGCGACCTGCAAAGTGTCATTTGAAGAGACCGATATGTTTGAGGCATTTTTGGCTATGTCTATCACGGTCTGTGACATCTCTGTGGCTGCTGTTGCCACCTGGTTGGCCTTGTTGGCCTGGTCGTTCACCCTTTTTGTTATCTGTTCAACTGTGGTAGAGAGTTCTTCAGAACTACTCGCGATAGTACCTGAGCTGGTGTTTATCTTGCCTGTTATAGCCCTTAGGCTTATGACCATGGTTTGCATTGCGGAAAGGAGACGTCCAGCTTCATCTTTTCCGTCAACTTCAATCTTTACGGTAAGATCACCTTCCGCCAGGGCATTGGCTATACTGACCGCCTTGTCCATGGGCTGCGTGATGCTCCTGGTGACAAGATAATTTATCGCAACCGTAAAAACTAATACACCGAGAAGCACAAGAACTATGAAATTACGAGATGTCCGGTATCTTTCAGCAGCGTCCTTCCCGGATTTTTCCATTAATTTTTGCTGGTGAGCAATAAGGCCGTCAGCAGCGTTTATATAGGCAGCCTGGGCCGCACGCACAGTTGTCAACAATGATCTTTTTGCTTCTTCGCTATTACCAGCCTCTATCAGCCTGATGCAGTTGTCCTGTTCGGTCAGATAGCCTGGGACGGCATCTTTTAATGTCTCTAAAATAGCAGACCCCTCTGTGTCTTTGATGAACTTGCCCATTTTTTCGATATCCGCGGCCATAATAGCCCTTGCATCATAAATCCTTTTGAGTTCCGCCTTAACTGTCTTAGTGTCATCTGCGAATAAGATCATGTTTCTCAAGGCCCTTGCATTAACATTGGCATTGTCTATTATGTCTTTGGACGTAACTACTTTAGGCAATCTGTCATATATGATCGTTTCAATTTCCATATTAAGCTTTGAAAGGCCAACAACCGCAAAAATGCCTACCACAAGCATTAATACCGTAATAATCCCGAACCCGACTCCCAACCTTTTACCTATCCCGATGTCTCTCAATCTCATCTTTCACCCCTGTTATTCCTTAAAGCCCTCGGCAGGCTCTATAGTGAGGGCCCGCAAAAAACTATTTACTATATCATACAGCCGGTATCTTTTGCGTCCTATGCCCGCGTGTTATGAGACAGCAATGTGATAAAATAGGTTGGATTGCAATAGCAGTGAATAAAGGTAAATGATATGAAATTTATTGTGAAGACCTTGGGCTCGACTGTTCTGGGACTGGCCGGCGGATGGCTGGGTGGCTTTGTCGGAGTTGGCATCGGGCTTTTTGCGGGCCTCATTTGCAGCATTATCGGCTGGTATTGGGCAAAAAACCTGCTGGACAAATACCTTGATTAAATCTTCCCTGTTTCCACGCTCCATTAATGATGACACTTGACATCAATGATCATAGCTGTGAGGAGAATGGACATATAGATTATAGAGTAATAAAAAACCCTTCTCATGGTCCTGAATTTGAGATCAAGGAAGGCTATAACAAAATAGATAAGGCCCAGCGCAGAGACTGCGAACATATATATATTGCCCAACATTCCAGTAACGTAAGGCAGCATGCTCATAGGCAAAAGAGCAGTAATATACTGTAAAACCTTCAGTTTGGTAAGTTCTTCACCGGCCACGGAAGGCAAGGTCGGGATGCCTGCCCTGGTGTAGTCCCTTTTGTGCCTGATTGCAAGATGCCAGAAATGAGGAGGCTGCCAGAAAAACATTATTGCGAAAAGCATGA
>JBEKJD010000142.1:0-8203 GCA_050011415.1 Dissulfurispiraceae bacterium
GCCTGCTTTTTTTCTTTCTGTTCCAGGCGACCCGTTTTTTTATTAAAACCCTCCCTGACAAGTTATTTTCCCGGCTTACCCTTTATGCGTCACCCTCTCAAATTGCCCCTCTCGTAAGCTTGCCTTTCATGGTCTGGTATCTCGGCATCTCGCCTCCGGACTTCGGTACTGTAAGGGCTTTCATAATGGTGTGCTTTTTTCTGTTTGGTCTCCTGATCCAGAGAAGGGGTTATTGGCTTAATAATCTGCTGATGGCTGTTGTTATCATTGTCATATGCCGGCCTGATTCGCTGACAAGCCTGTCGTTTCAGTTGTCAGTTGCCGCCGTGCTTTGCATAGGTCTTGCCGTGGGCGGCAGGCAGGAGGGCAAAGGGTCTTCCATCGGGTCTTATATCCGCACCTCCCTGCTTATAACCATAGCTGCAAGTGCGGGCACAGCCCCTCTTATCATCAATTACTTCCATATCTTCTCTGTTATTTCGCCTGTGACTAACCTTATTATTATTCCTGTTGTTGGTTTCATAATCCTGCCCCTGGCTTTTGTATCTTCATTTTTCATTCTCTCTTTTGATATTTTCCCCTTTCGCTCATTGCTTGATGCTGTCACCGGATATATTTTATCTTTTGTTCATTATATCGGTCGATTGGAATTCGTAGCAGTAAGGGTCCCTGCATATCCTTCGATACTGCTCATTTTCTTTTATACCGGCCTCGTAATATTTACGGCGATAATATATTCACGGGCCAAAGAAAGCGGGCGAAGCGCTGCGGACGCCGGACAATTGCCGCCTCCGGGTGCTGCTTCTCTCCGACTGGGCTCTTTAGTGTTCCCATGCGCCGTAGCTCTAATCCCCATAATTGTTTTTTCAGTTGCCGGTAGTCTGGACCGGAGCAGGCTCTCCGTTACCTTTCTCGATGTGGGCCAGGGCGACGGCGCTGTTATCGAATTGCCCGACCGCCGCACGCTGGTTATGGATACCGGCAATACCGGGCTCCAGGTTGGCGAGTTTCTAAGGTACAAGGGTATTAATGAAATCGAGGCTCTTGTGTTGTCGCACGTACATCATGATCATACCGGCGGGCTCGAATATCTCATTAACACTTTTAAAGTGCACGCTATTTGGGACAACAACCGCCTTATATATAAAACCGGAATTCTTGAAAAAGTCGGACACAGGGGCCTTCAAAGGGGAGATGTGATCCACGGCAGCGGATATACTATCACGGTGCTTCACCCTTATGAGGGTTTTTATTCTGCAGGTTCAAATAATTCTGAAGAAAGCTCCGAAGAAAACAATGATTCGCTTATCCTCAATATACGGGGAAACGCCGCTTCTTTCTTGTTTACCGGAGACGTTGAGAAGGAAGGCGAAGATGATTCGGCCCATGCCGGGCCGGCTCTTAAAAGCACTGTTCTGAAAGTGGCCCACCACGGAAGCCGTACCTCGTCAACAGAAGGGTTTCTTAATGCTGTTTCGCCAGAGATTGCAGTAATCAGCTGCGGACGGAAAAACAGGTTCGGTTTCCCCCACGAAGAAACCCTGTCAACGCTTGCCGCCTACCGGGTGTTCAGGACCGACAGGGATGGGGCAGTGGGGATTCGCGAAGGGGACAGCGGTAAGGTGCTGGTGAAGACATGGAAGAATTTCCAGCTTGCTCAGGTAAATGGAATCAGCGACGAATGGATGAACATAAACAGGCTGTTTTGGGTGTGGTAAGATTACGATGATATCCGCGCCAGAGTTTCGCGTGACTGAAAGCGAAATTCAGAACAGGCGCGGTTTGACTTTAGCGAGGATTGTCGTGAGCGATGTGGTCGAAATACTATCGACGATTCTTATTTTCCGAAATAATTATCGGGATTTGTCAGAATGTTTATTTAACGACCTTAATTTGATCGTCTGTGTTTTTTGCACTTCTGCAAAAAAAAACTGTCCTTTTGCAATTAAGCAAAAGCTTTCAGAGTAACAATCTTTTAAAATCAATGCATTCAGTCTTGGCATGGGAAATGCTTTTATATTAGTCAGACGCAGCACAGAGAGTGAAAAGGAGGTTCAAGGAAATGCCAAACATTAGGGGCTTGGAAGCCAAAACTGGAGAGATAACAAAAAAGGGGTTATACACCGGAGTTGGTGCAGGACTTGTTTTGTTTGCTCTTGCAGGATTGTTGCCGGGGTCTTTTATCGGTGGCGTAATCGGAATGAATATAGCAGGCAGCATTTTTGGATTGCCATTAACAGCCTCGTTGCTGCCAAGGCTTATAGTGGCAGTATCGATGTTGACCGGAGTTATTATGTCAGGTCTGGTATTTGTATCTGGCGGCGCAATATTCGGCTGGCTTACCGGTACTGTCATTGAAACTCTGATTGCGAGCAAGACAATGACCATGGGTCATGCACATACAGTAAAAATTAAATAACAAATATATAAAATTCCAGGGAGGAAAAGACAATGAAAGCGAGAAAAGAGATGGTAAGGATGGGGACGAAGATAGGGGCGGCACTCGGAGGGTTAGTATTTCTGGCCTTGGGATTATTACCAGGCTTTTACTTTGGCAGCTATGGAACGTTGGTAGTGTTGAAGCACCTTATGGGAGGGCCTGTAGAACCTACAGTAGTGGTCAGGATGGTAATGGCGGTCGGCATTATGCTGGGCATAGTCTGCATAGCTTCTGTAAGTATAGTGATCGGTTCAGTTCTGGGTACGGCGCTCGGGTATATAGTAGAGGCCGTTACGTCGCCGGCTAAAGTAAATGAAATGGCAGAGGTAAGAGTACATTAAATAAGAGACTCAAAGAATATATATTATTAAAATCGTAATAAGGGGGGATTGTCCTCCCCCTTATTTTTTTTAAGCTCAGACATAACAGTTGGGTTTTGTGGAAGTGAGTCGACTCATATGGCATCAAATATTATTGCAGTAAAAATTACAGACAACGACGAGGCGATTGAATGAGGACGGCTTTATACGTCAGGGTAAGCACTCAAGGCGAAGATCAAGATCCGGAACTGCAGCTAAAACCTATGCGGAAGTATTGCATTGCGCGGTTTATGACTATCGCCGGAGAGTATATAGATATAGGTCAATCCGGAGCGAAGGACAGCCGGCCGGAGCTGAATTTGCTCATGGAAGTTGCACGGAAAAGGCAGATCGATTGTATCCTGGTCTGGAAGATCGACCGTTTTGGCAGTTCACAGAAGCACCTTGTCACATTGTTGGAAGAGCTCAAAGGAACTGGGGTAGCCGCTATATCGTACAAGGAAAATATCAAGCTCAGTACCGCAAGCGGGCGGTTGCAGATGAGCATTCTATCGACAATGGCAGAGTTCGAGCGGGAGTTTTTGGAGGAGCGGGTGAAGACTGTCATTGCCCAGGCGCGCGATAAAGAAATAAAGATTTCCCGAAAGGGCATAGCCCCAACCCAACGGAAGCAAATCATCGAGACGGCGGAGCAACGCCCGGACTTGTCGATCCGAGAGCTTGCAAAGCGGGTAAAGCAATCGCGTACTGCTGTTTTTAAAACTCTTTTGAATTTCCGGGCAGGAAAATATGATAAAGACGGGTGCTTATATGAGCCCCCTATATGTTTATAAACATGCTTATCGTGATCAGTTCTATTATGCAGGACTTAATGGGTTGTAAGGTTTAAAATAAGAAACGATGGAGGTGAAAGAGACATGAGAATGAAATCGCTTATCGCTATGCAGAAACTGGCCTACTTTTGGAGCATAGATGATTATTAGCGATGTAATGAACATAAACAGACTGTTTTGGGTCTGGTGAAACTATGACGCATCCAACAATTTAAACATCTCTTTTACATCAGTTGTTGGAACAGCGCAGGTGTAATTGTGGCAGACATAGGCGGTAGCTTTGCCTTCAATGGCTGTTTGATATTCCGTGAATGCGACAAGGCCGGCGATTTCAGGAGATTCCTGCTCAGTCGCCTTGAGGACAAAAACGGCATTCGGCAGGAATTTCGACGAGAGTGATTTGACAAAGGCCTGCGTATTGTCGGCGCGGGAGTCCCCTGCGATGACAACTTCGAAGCAATGGCCCAGGGCGAAATCAACGGCGCACATAAATTGAGTGTATGCAGATGGGGATTCCTTAATTTCATTCACGAAAGCCTTGCCTATGCGATCTGCCCTGCTTTCAAGTGAGGGGTCAGCGGTCAGCCTTCCAAGCCGCAGGAGGTTGAGCATTGCGATCGAATTCCCGGAAGGAGCTGCCCCGTCGTAAAGTTCTTTCTTGCGGACCAGCAGACTTTCCGCGTCAGAGGCGGTAAAAAAGAAACCGCCGTTTTTGTCGTCCCAGAAGTATTTAAACATATCGTTATTCAGATCAAGGGCCTTCTTGAGATATTTTACGTCGAACGAAGCCTCGTAAATTTCAAGAAGTCCCCATATCAGAAAGGCATAATCGCTTGCATTTCCAGGAACAGCCGCCTGCCCGTCACGGTAACGGTGCAGGAGGCGGCCGTCGGCCCTGCTCATGCGGGCCAGTATGAAATCGGCTGCTGTTTTGGCGGCCTTGATATGTTCAGGCTGTCCAAAGGCCGCGCCGGCCTTCGCAAAAGCGGCGATCATAAGACCGTTCCAGTCAGTTAGTATCTTGTCGTCTTTATGCGGACGGATTCTTTTTTCCCTCACGGTAAAGAGTTTCTTCCTTGCATCTTCAATCCTGTTTTCAAGTCCGCGGTCAGGGTCCTTCAACCCGGCGGCCAGGTCTTTTAACGGCTTGCCGAGATGGACAATATTTTGTCCGGTTTTTTCTCCTGTTGCTTGTTCGGAGAAGTTCCCGTCCTTTTCGATCCGTGAGACCTCTATAAAAAGGTCGGCCTCTGTCCCGAGTATCTGCCTGATTTCATCGAGCGTCCAGGTATAAAACTTTCCCTCCACCCCTTCACTGTCTGCGTCCTCTGCAGAATAGAAAGCCCCTGACGGAGAGGTCATATCCCTGCGTACATAGGACAGTATCTCCCCGGCGGTCTTTCTGTATTCTCTCTTGCCTGTGGCCTGATACGTTTCCGTATATGCAAGGGAGAGAAGGGCCTGGTCGTAGAGCATTTTTTCAAAGTGGGGGAGGAGCCATCCCTTGTCGGTAGAATAGCGGTGGAAGCCGAATCCGATATGGTCATACATGCCGCCATTCCTCATCCCCTGCAAAGTCTTCTCAACCATATCGAGGGCCTTGGCGCTGCCGGTCCGCTTCCAGAAGCGGAGCAGGAAAAACAGCCTGTGTGGTGTCGGGAATTTTGGGGCGTGGCCGAAACCGCCGTTCCGCGCGTCATACTGAGAGGCAAGTTCTTCGTATGCTGTTTCCAGAAGTGGTTGCCCTGGCCCTGTATAGGACGGAGAAGCCGCTTCTTTTTTCAAGGCCCTGGTTATCTGCATGGAAATATCCAACACCTTTTCACGCTGATTCTCCCATGACGCCTTGATGCGCGGGACAAGTTCGAGCAGGCCCATTCGTCCGAATCTGTTTTCTTTCGGTATATAGGTGCCGGCGAAAAAAGGTTTTTTCTCCGGTGTCATTATTATCGTGAGAGGCCATCCGCAGCTTTCAGCTATCATCTGGCAGACCTCCATGTAAACCTGGTCTATGTCCGGTCTCTCTTCCCGGTCTACCTTGACCGATATAAAGGTCTCGTTCAAAAGCCTTGCAACTTCCTGGTCTTCGAACGATTCGCTTTCCATCACATGACACCAGTGGCAGGATGAATATCCGATGGACAGAAAGATGGGCTTGTTTTCCCTTTCCGCCTTTTCAAAGGCTTCAGGCCCCCATGAGTACCAGTCCACAGGGTTTGTGGCATGCTGAAGCAGATACGGGCTTTTCTCGCGTATCAGCCTGTTATATTTTTTACATTTGTCGGAAGTTTCATTCTCCATCAGAGTTGGACGATCCTCGTGCTGATCTCGATCGCTGCCTCGGCCCCCTGACCGGCGGAGATGATCGCCTGGGAGTGGCCCTGGCGGAGAGCGCCGAGGACGAAGAGTCCCGGGATGCTCGACTCGCCCGTGCCTTTCGTCACGATCTTGAACCCTTCGGAATCGCGCTCCAGGGGGAGGCCCTCGAGATACTCGTCGTTTAGGGTTATTCCCCCCCACCCCATGATGACCTCGCATGGGATGATGCGACCGTCGGCGAGCCGCACCCCCTCGAGGATCTTTTCGCCGAGAAGCTCCTCAGGCCGTCCCTCGACCAGGCCGATACCCTCCTCCTCTAACAGCGCAGCGTACTGCGGCATCAGGGAGAAGCCGTGGGCGAGGAAGGTAACGTCTCTGGTGAACATCTGCTTCATACCGACGCTTAGACGAGCGCCGTTGATGGTGCGGTCTATGACGAGCAGCTTCTTGCCGGTAGTCCGGTAGCCGTCGCAGATCATGCAGGTGAAGTAGTAGGAGCCGAAGAAGCGAGCGAGGTTCCTGAAGGGGGCGAGGCTCTCCCTGGCCCCCGAGGCGGCGATAACGAAGCGGGAGTGGTAGATACTCCCCGCGGCCTGCACCTCGAAGTGCCTCTCCCGGACCTCAACGCGCTCCACCTTGGCGCGCTCGACAGCGACGCCGAAGTTCTCAGCCTGGGCGAGGCCTGTTTCCAGGAGTTCCGCGCCCGAGACGGCGTGGTGTCCCAGGTAGTTCTCGATATGCTTGGCGTGATGGGTCCGCCCCCCGGGACGGTGGAAGAGCAGTACCCGGAAGTTGTATCTGGCGAGGTGTATGCAGGCTTGCAGGCCCCCCGGGCCGGCGCCGATGACGATGCAGTCGAGGGGCGTCTCGGCGACTATTCCGCTCTTTTGTTCCAGGCTTCCTCCCTCTTTACTTTAGTCAAGCGTTGCTGATAACAATTCACTTTTACAGTATAATAGAATTAATATCACAAGGAGGTATGCTTGTCAATACGACGAGGTGTACAGCGAATAAAATCGCCCAATTTGGGGCTTAAATACAAGTCCCTTGTTAAAGCGGTCGGTGAAATTACATTTGAACATTTCGTGTCTCAAGACAATATAATCTGGTCCGGCATGGTCGAGGAGATTCTTGGCTACACTGAAGGAGAAATGGGCCATGATCTGGTGAGTTGGGAGAGCAAAGTGCATCCCGATGATCTCGCCGGCGCCAATGCCGAATTTGAGCGGGCAGCCAAAGAAAACCAGTTATATGATATGGAATATCGTTTCAGGCACAGAGACGGCCATTATCTCTGGTTCAATGATCGCGGCAGTATGCATATCGATGCAGACGGCCGCCCCATATATGTAATAGGAGTGATGAAAAACATCACTGAACGCAAAACAGCCGAGGAGTCGAGGGATACCCTTTTGACTGCTGTTCAGCAGTCCTCAGACTGGATACTTATAACGGACAAATCGGGAACGATTGAGTATGCGAATGATGCTGTTGAGAGGATAACAGGGTATACAAGAGAAGAGATTCTGGGCAATAAGCCCGGAATACTCAAATCAGGCAGACACGCTGACGACTTTTATAAACAAATGTGGGATACGATACTTTCCGGGAAGACATATACTTCTATACTGACCAACAGAAAGAAAAACGGAGAGCTTTTCGAAGTCTACCACACCATCACTCCAATCAAAGACAACAAGGGTGTCATAACACACTTTGTTGCGACCTCAAAAGATATTACTGCACTAAAACAAATGGAAGAAAAGATCAACTTCCTTGCCTATTATGATGACCTGACCGGACTTCCCAACAAGGCGTTGTTTACAGAGAGGTTAAGACAGGCCACTGCAAGAACAGAGTATTATAAAAAGAACGCGGGAGTCTTATTCATAGATATCGACCGGTTTCACCTGATAAACGATACCCTGGGTACATATTCGGGGGATGTTTTATTGAAAGAAATCGCAAAGAGGCTGCTGGAATTCGTGCGTGCAGGGGATACAGTTTCGCGTTTCGGAAGTGACGAGTATGCAGTTGCTCTCATTGATGTTTCAAAGGCAGAGGATATTATCTATGTTATCGAAAAACTAAAGAAGACACTGTCTGAACCAATCAAAACAGATGGCGAGGAAACTGTATTGACCTTCAGCATCGGCATATCCATATATCCGGACGACACTAACGATGTTACTACACTCATACAGAACGCCGATATGGCCTCCTTTCAGGCAAAGCAGCAGGGAGGCGACAGCTACAGGTTTTTCACGTCGGGTATGAATGCGGCCGCATCA
>JBEKJD010000143.1:0-9004 GCA_050011415.1 Dissulfurispiraceae bacterium
CTGTCCCTTAATTTGCTCAGGGGCGCCACCAGACCAATCTCGGGCTTGTTCTTGCTTGCGATATCGAACAGCGGCTGCGTTTGAGCAATCAGCGTCTTTTCCTTTTCCGTATGCGGAAGCGCCAAATAGGCTTTCCATTTTTCATCGGTCACGCGCAACGCCTCATCAACGCTCTTGAGTCCATCCTGCCATATAAGCTTGTCCCCTTTAAAGGGGTTGTCCCGGATGTGCTGCACTGACTTTACTATATTTATCGTATACATATCCGAGATGGTCTGGAGATCTTTCAACGGCAGCACATTTTTTTTGTATACGGTATCGGTGCCGGCAACGGTTTTTTGCATGCCAATTATTCCGAGCGCTCCTATAGCGATCAGCAGCATCAGCATAAAAACGACGAGCGCAAGCAGACGATAGCCTATCTTGACATTACCAAGGAACATAGTCTTGTATCTTTCCTTTAAACTCATCAGGCGAACCGCTCCTTTATTGCATCGACAATTCTGTAACGCAGGGACCAGAAACCGGTCTCAGGGCATGGAGAGAGAACGGAATCCTTGCCGAGGCTGTACCGGTTACCCCGCCAAACAACGGTATTGCTGATTATCGGCACAGACCAGATGAGCCCGATAATAAGGTCTTTAACAGGGGACAGCAAATAAAGAAAAGGGTTCTCCAGTTCTGCTTTGGTCTTTCTGCCCAGATAAAAATCGCCGGCTACCTTGATAAGAGATGTAAGAAATGCGAAGGTCACAGTCAATTTAGAGCATTGCCAGAATATAATCGGCATCACTGACATGAATACCGGGTTCCCTAACAATTCAAACAGATATTTACCTCCGCCGATCTTCCACCTGAGCTTGCCCCATCTCGTATGACGGTTGAGAAATCTCTTCATCCCCCAATATTCATTCACATTACTCACCATATAGCTGGACAGCACCACTTTTTTGCCGCTTTTATGCATTCTATCCCCAATAACATAATCCTCAGCGAGAATATCTTTTACAGATTTGAGCCCGCCGATCGCCTCCAGGTCCTTTTTGCTCATAAGCATGGATTTGCCGATCACGCAAGGCAATTTCAAAAACTTGTCGAGGAAACAAACACTCCCCATAATAAAGGAGTTAAGGTGCAGGTTTTCAAATACGGCGCCAAGCGAGCGACCGCCGACGCCTTTTATGATATTGCTCACCAGGCCTACTTCGCGGCCTGTTACAGGATTTTCGATATGCCTGGTTATCTCCATGAGATACTTTTCATCGACCATGACATTGCTGTCGCTGATTAGGATATGTTCGTACCTTGAAGCCTTATAGGCGGGCAGAAGATTATTGACCTTCGGGTTAAGGCCTGGTCTGGATTCCTCAACTATAATTGTGATGTTCCTGTCATGGCATTTTCCCTTTATTTTCTTGGCTATCTTGTAAGCAGGGTCATTATGACTCTGTAAAGAGAATATGATTTCATATTCGGGATAGTCCTGAGCGCAAAAGCTGAGAAGGTTGTCGTACAAGTTGTCATCCAGCCCCTTGAGAGGTTTGAGAATCGAGACCGGAGGAAAAAGTCGGGGAAGGGCAGACCCTTCCCCGCAGTTACAGGGAGTGGAAAGATATGAGCGGACTGCCCATATTTGAAAGCCATAAACTATAAGGCCAAAGAAAGTAATAGAAGCGAAAATCCAGAATATGCCCATACTCCCCCTCCTTAGTACTTAATTTCTGAAAAGGGTAATTGCTACCCCTTTGTTGTGTTTAATGCATTGTTTGACCGCTGCAGTATCTTTATCGCAATTAAGCAGGGTCTTCCACGAATACAGGTGATGAGCCTTATGAAAGTCACTATTAGCTACATATGGATACTTTTTAAGACTTATTACATTGAAAACATCGTCCCTGTTTGCCACTTCCCATGCATCGATGTATTTGGCATATTTCTCCCTGTTGTTCCAGAGGAAGAGCGTATCTTTGCTCATGTCCGACATATAATGAGGGTGGCAGGCTACGATGAGCGCATCCTGTTCTTTTGCTTCAAGGAATATCTTTTCATAGTTCCAGGAGGCAGGAATAAACTTCTTTATATCAATAAGCAGCAGGTGAGCGGATTTGTCGGAAGACAGATGGTTTTTGCTGATTTCAACGCCGGGAATCACGAGCATACCGTATTTGCTCCATGCTCTATCCGCTTCTTCTTTGATATGTCTCATATACTCGGCAAAATTATCTTCCCTTACTGAAAGGTTGAAGCGATTGGCAAACTTTCCTATCGAGTTGTCCCCGTTGACCACATGGTCTGTAATAGCAATAACATCAAATCCAGCCTGTCCGAAGAGGTCGACGGCCCTTCTTAACTCCACTGAACCGTCGGAGTATGTGGTGTGGATATGAAAATCACACAAAAGCATCAAATACATAATAGTATTATTTCGGTTACAGGATTATTAAGGCGAGATTAAGATATTGTTACGTTCTGCTCTTAATTATATATGCGTAATATGCTGCCGCATTGGTTGGTATGCGTTGCATTGTGTTGAAGTCAACGCGGTAAAGGCCGAACCTGGCATCGAGACCCTGCAGCCACTCGTAGTTATCGATCAGGGACCAGTAATAATAGCCTCTTACATCTATTCCCTCCCGGATGCTTTTTTCTACTGCATCAACATGTCTTCTCATATATTTTATTTTTTTTTGTCCGTCACGGGTTGCGATGCCGTTCTCCGTTATTATCAGGGGCACATTAAGTTTGGAAGCATATCTCAGTACTTTCTCCAGACCGCGCGGATGTATTTCCCATCCCATATCAGTAAGGCCATAACCGTCAATGTCCCTGTTCCTCAGTTCGACACCCATCTTTTTGAACGGATTAAACCGGATATGCACCCGCGTATAATAGTTGACCCCGAAGAAGTCCAGCTTGTTTTTAATGGGGACGGGAATGCTTATTTCGTTTTTGAAGGGAAACTTTATTTTCAGAACGCCGGTCAAAAAAGCATCGAGCAGAGAATGATTGTAAAAGTACTTGGCGATTTTTGAGAGGAGCCTGTCCAGCGGGTTGAACCGGCGCCATGGCGCCAGGGCCGCCATATTATGCGCCACGCTGACCATTGGCGTAATCCCGTGCTTTTTTGCCTCCTCATGAATAAGGTCGTACGCTTTTGCGTGGCAGACAAGGATGTTTTGCAGGGCCTTAACGGCAAGCGAGGGATTGCGGATGCCGGGCGGCATACAGCCTTCAATATACCCGCCCAACAAGAGCACATAGGGCTCATTGAATGTTATCCAATAGCGGACCCCCTTGAGAAGTGCCACCACTCTCTCGATAAATTTCATGAATTTATCTACTGAAGCGTCCTCATGCCACGGATACTTTTTGATAAACCACAAGGGATGGGTAAAGTGGTGGATCGTTACCATTGGTTCGATATTATTCTGTATCAGGATATCGACAATTTCCTGGTAATGAGCGAGCGATGCCTCATCCCAGGTGTTTTCTCTTGGCTGGATCCTGCTCCATTCTATGGAAAAACGATAGGAGTTGACGCCGAGGTCTTTTAGCAGGAGCAAATCGTCTTTGTAGAGAGCATAATGATTGGTGACATTGGGCTTTTCATTGAGGATCGCGTCCCATGAGGTCCAGTCGGCATAGGGAGATCCCTCAAGCTGGAAGGCGGATGTGGCGACACCCCAAAGAAATTCTTTGTTCATCAAATCGCTTTCAGTTCTTCTTTCCCCATCTTGCGCCTGTCGCGCTCTATCCAGGAACCGGTTTTCATTTTTGCGGCTTTTTTTACCTCTGTTGCAATGGATGCAAGCTGAGCATAGGACTCGACCATGTAAACCTCCGTGCTGACTATCCCTATTGAAAGGGAAAGAAGCCTGAAGGATTCTTCCTCACCTTTGCGGTTCCTTGAAACATATTCCCCTTTTATGCAGTCATCAGTTCCATGAAATTCCGGCAACTGCGCTTCAAATTGGGCAATAACTTTTTCACAAACCGGAATAGAAATCTGCGGCCTGGTCACAACAATGAAATCGTCTCCCCCTATATGACCGACAAAATTAAAAATTCCTGAATCAAATGACAGTATGGTTTCCCGGAGAATTTGCGCAAGATTTTTAATTACAATATCTCCTCTTTCAAATCCGTAATGGTCATTATACGGTTTAAAATTGTTTATATCAACGTAACAGACATCAAAATGCATATTTTGGGTCAATTTTTTCTCTATATCCCGCTGTATAAATTCATTGCCGGGGAGGCCGGAGAGTGGATTCGCGCCTTTTGCAAGAATAAGACTCCTCTCTGTCATAGCATCCAGAAGGGCGCTGATAGCAACGGTGCCGGAATATTTGCCATGTTCTGTGACGCTGACATCATCGTAGAGGAATTCGGACTTTCTGGCATTGATCCTCTGCGCCACTTCTTCCAATGTAGTGTTTGACTCAAACACCATGAACTGGCGGTCCATAAGTTTCGATACGTTTTTATAAGAATTAAGCGCAAAACCGTAACCGCATCTGCCGAGTATCTGGTTTTCCAGAAACCAGTTCCTGTGGAGCATCCCGAGCACCCGGTCACTTTCTACTACAGGCAGCCCCCTGAGTCCTGCATCCTTGATGAAACGGTTGAATGCGGTCATGACCGATGCGGAGGGGTCAATTGGTTCTATGAAATTGGCGATTTCGCCGATTAAACTTTGTTCACTCCTGCCGGACGTATTATTTTTTCTTCTGGTCTGCAAAGTCGGTATATTAGCATGGTCTCCGTTGAGCATGGGGCCGGGTTTCTGGAGAAGGTATCCCTGCAGCAGCTCGATGCCTGTATTGAGAATGGACTCAAGCTCTTCCTGCTGTTCAATGCCCTCGGCAATTACTTTTATTCCCATTCTGTGGCATGCCGTTGCAATTGAATCAACCAGATTGAATTTTACAATTGCCTTATCAATATTCGATACGAAATGCCGGTCAATCTTGACAAAATCAGGCTCGATAATAGAGAGCATTTTCAATCCGCCATGTCCCGAGCCAAAATCATCAATGGCGATTCTATATCCCCTGTTACGATAGAACTCGATGGATTGCTTGAAAAGATTATAGTTATAGATTGCGCTTTCTTCGGTAATTTCAAGGACTATTCGATCTTTCGGAATGTTCCATCTTTCGACCAGTTCATCGGTTATGTCCGCACTGTTGACAGCATCCATCATGGTCTCGGGACATACATTTACAAATAAATTGGCTTTGCTCTGTTGAAATCCCAAAGCCGAAGCCTGGTTAATGGCATTTTCCTGGCAGTGTATATCCAGAGTCGATACAGTATTTGTCAGCACCGCTTTCTGGAACAAGTCGCTTACATCAGCGAAAGTATGCTCTCCTTTTATCCTTGTTAATGCTTCATATCCGAATACCTTTCCCTCTGCCGAAGAAAAGATCGGCTGGAAATGGATAGTTAAAGCCTTACTGTCAACCAGGTCTAAAATAGTCTGCCTGCATGCCTTGTTGGTATCGTTTGCGACATAAAAGCTTTCTTCAGCAGCATTGCTGACCTGCCATTTTAATCGTATAGCCATGATAAACAGCCCCCTTCCCGGCGTACAGCGTTGAGTGTAAAAGGAATATACTGGTTATGTTTTTCTTGCTGCTTCGTCTACTAAAGTTTACAACAACGAATGTTACAGCATTATTACAATGGCGTGAAGAATTAAGAGAAGGACTAAGAATTAAGAATTAATGAATTGTGAATCAATGAATTATAATTATTTCCTACAATTCTCAATTCCTAATTCTTAATTCGTAATTGAAAGAGGTCTGCCGTTTTTTCGGAACATATCCGAGAACGCGAAAAACCGCTGGTCAGTCAGCATTTGTTCAAGGTTAAAAGGGTTTTTCTGCATCCAGTTGGGATACGATCCGACAATTCCGGGCATATTCTGCTGGTCCAGCGTACCTATGACATCATCAAGACTGACCGCCACCAGTTTGCAGGGGGTGCGGGCCAGATATTCATAGAGGGCCAGGCATAATTCAGGGGACATAACGGGGTTTGCCGGAAAGTCCTCCGGAACGATGCCGCATGATTTAAGTGCATTGAGCAGGAGCATTCTGTCGCGCTCCCTGTTATTGATAAGCAGCTGCATCGCTTCACCTTCAAGGTACATGTTAAGCTGTTTTTTTACCTGTATGTCTCTGCCCGACCAGTAGCCATAGACTGTAGGCAGGTCGTGGGTCGTTATGGAGCAGAGCGCCATAGGAGGGTACAGTTCAGGAGGTAAAAATGAAGGCTCAGGATAATTTCTTTCAAAATATAAAAGTTTGTACGAAAGCATCCGGAACCTCAGCAGTTCCTCGCGAACATTTTCTCCTACAGTGCCGAGGTCTTCTGCTATTACTATTGTCCTGTTTCTGACGCTCTCAAGAGCAATAATTCTGAGAAGGTCTTCCCTGGGATAGATCACATAGGCCCCCTTCTCAGCCGGCATGCCTCCGGGTATCCAGAAGAGCCTGAACAATCCGAGGGCATGATCAATCCTCAATGCGCCGTTGTGCTTCATATTCTTTCTGATGACCTGAATGAAAAAATCATAGCCGCCGTCTTTAAGTCTTCCGGGAATCAATGGGGGAAAACTCCAGTTCTGTCCGTTGGGGTTGAAATCGTCGGGTGGTGCTCCGACATCGATGTTTTCGGCAAAAAGGCATTGGCAGTTCCACGCATTGCAACCGCCGCCTGTAGAGCCTATGGCGAGGTCGTGGTATAGACCTATAGGCATTCCCAAACTAAAAGCCAGTTCCTCCGCCTGCCGGTGCTGCTCATCGATAAGCCACTGGACGTACTTATAGAAGAGCAGCTTCTTCTCATTTAACGCCCTGAATTCCTGAACAGCCGAGCTGAGCGGATTGCTATATTCCTTAGGCCAGTCCTGCCAGGAAAAAGCCCCATGCATATTATTCAGATTCTCCCACAAGGCTGAAAACAGCGCAAATGAGTCGAGGGCCTTTCCCTCTTCTGCAACGTACTTTATGAATGCACGACTACGGGGCGTGTTATTTTTATACTCGACCTGATGGAAATAATCAAAAGCGTGTATCAGTATGCTTCTTTTCAAGAGGGAGATCTTCTCGTATTCGACCGTGTTACTGCTCATTAAGGCATTCAACTCTTGCTTAAAGGCATCTGAATTCATCATTTCCCGGGCACGTTCAGAAGAGTTCACTTCCGGGATGGCATCCATGCCCAGATAGATGAAATTTTTGTAAAACCTGCTTATGGGCGAGTAAGGGCTGATACCGGAGGGCGCCGTATTGGGAATGGCATGCAGCGGGTTTATACCCACAAAGCCGCCTTTAAGTCCGGCAATAAACCTGATGATATTTTTGAGGTCGGTAAAGTCACCGATTCCCCAGTTTCGGGAGGACCTGACCGAATAAAGATTAATTGAGAGCCCCCAGGTCTTTCCTGATTCAAGTTCAGAAGGGATATAACAGGCATCAGGAGTAAAAATGATTCGACAGGTCTTCTCCAGCACAGCGCTTCCACCGGGGAAAATATTGTCAGGATGCCTGCATACAACGGTTGCCGAGTAATAACCTATATCTCTGTGTCCCTTATCAGTGAGATCTATTTTTACGTATCTTGCGGAGCCGATCCACTTCTCTTCTTTGACCGCCAGGTCGTTGCCTGTGAATGTGAACTCTTCCCGCTGCCCCTGCTCATTTTCCAGGGACCATGACACAATCAGCCTCCGTTCTTCGCCCTCACTTACAGGAACATAAGCGGCGATGGTAAATGGCTGGGTATTGACCGAAAGTACCCTGACAGGTTCGATAAAGCTGCTCCACGGCCTGCATTGCTCCTCATCAAGCGCTGCTGCAAGGCTTTGGGATGAGTCAACATCTATCTTTATTGACCTAAGGATGGCCTTTTTCGTGTCAATAGAAGTAATATGCCGGTTGCCGAATATGTCCCAGTACTCCGGGACGATTCCATAGAGGTGTGATAATTGATCAATCAGTTCATCGTATTGGGACATGCGACCTTTCTCAAGCGACTTGTCAGAAGTGATATCAGCATAGAGAATTTTACAGGATAATAAATTATTTGTCATTATCTGTCTGCGACGCCTGTTCAGTGTTTGAGGTATAATAATTGAATGAAATACAGGTTGACGGAAAAAGTAAGGGCCGCCGGCTGAGCGCAGCTCTCTCCATGACTATGAGGGCTCCGTTGTCTTGAGCGGCAGCGGGGTCCCCGAAAGTCTGGGACTTTTGGGGCAGAGTAACGTTCCAGTTGTGCTTATAGGTCCGGGGGATGATGCTGGTGTTGCTCTCATTGGTGATACGGCAATCGTTGAAACCGTGGATGTGATAACCCCTGTTGTAAACGACCCCTTCACATTCGGGGCCATAAGCGCCAATAACTCGATAAGCGATGTGTATGCTATGGGAGGCAGGCCTGTCACTGCGCTCGCCATAGCGGGCTTCTCATTATGTGATTATGAGCCGATGGTCCTGAAAGAAATACTTAGGGGAGCGGTGCATACGCTTGGAAGGGCTGGCGCGCGGCTTATCGGAGGACACAGTTTCGATGATTCCGAACTTAAATTCGGCCTTTCAGTAACGGGCATTGTCGGGAGAGACAGGATACTGAAGGTATCAGGCGCGGCTGAAGGAGATGTTATTATCCTGACGAAGCCCCTTGGTATCGGCATACTGACTACGGCGCTCAAAGGAGGCAAGCTGTCTGATGAGGACTTGAAGCCCGCGATTGAGTGGATGCTGACGCTGAATGATAAAGCGTCTTTCCTCGCTTCCTCCATAGGCGCAACTGCCTGCACGGATGTTACCGGATTCGGACTCCTCGGCCACGTACACAACATGGTCAGGAATGCTGCAGTGGATTTTGTCATCGAGAGCGCCGGGGTCCCGGTGCTTGAGCATGTTTGGGAAATGATGGACAAAGGCATGATCTCCCAGGGCGCTTACAGGAATCTGCGGTATATCGAAGACAA
>JBEKJD010000144.1:0-9151 GCA_050011415.1 Dissulfurispiraceae bacterium
CCGGGAAATTAATCGTTACAGCCGAGGCGATGTATCTATTTGCGGCAAATGTTATAAATCTCGCGTCTGACAGGACAGCTACAGTAAGCTTCTAAAAAGCCGAACCGAACGAAATAGTGACAGGAACCTTTGTTACATTCACTTTTCAGCTCAAGCCAACCGTTACCAATAACCTGCTTGACTTCGCAGTCACAGGCCTTGAAGTTGTTATTACCGTTCAGGCAACCGAAATTAAAAGGGCAATTAGTCGTGCTTCTGATTTCCTCTGAGATATCGTATTTCATGATGCAATCCCGCAAGGGATAAGATGTAAATTGTCAGGAAAGAGCGAATAATAATGCAGAAAAATAAGCCACTTTTGCGTCAGTATTTTGACGATGGGGGGGGGGTAATTACATGCACCTTTTTACCGAGAATGGTTACTAAGTATTTTGCGAGTTCGGCTTTCTTATCGGAAACAACACAAGGCCATCGAAATTCCACGATTATAGTTATCCTGCTTGCGTCTTCCTCGCAGCTGACTATCCGCCCGACACTGAAATTTTTATATAGGGCGATTCTTTCGATCCGCAGTCGTTCCCGGATATCTTTATTGCACATGGTAGGATGATAACATTTACATTTATAAAATAGAACAGGGATGGGGCAAGACAACTTGATATTTGCTTCTGTGGGAACACGTGATTTTGGTTCCCGGCATCCGCTGTGGTAATTTAAAGCATGGGCAAACACAAGAAATACGAAATTACCAAGGACGGAATGCTCCGCTTTTATCCCGGCCCAGCTCACCAGATCTAGGAGAAAAACGTAGCTAAGAAATGGTTACTAAAAATTCTGAAAAGATTAAAGAAGGGCCATTGACAGTAATCCCGCCCGCCTGATACCGTATTCCCATAATAAAATAATTTTACAGGGAGAACAAAATGACAAAAGATGAACTCGTAGAGAAGATTTCCAAGGGAGCGGCTATTTCCAAATCCGATGCAGGGAAGGCATTATCGGCTGTTTTGGATTCCATCAAGACAACTCTAAAGAAAGGACAAAAAGTAACCCTTGTCGGCTTCGGCACCTTCTCTGTTTCAAAGAGGAAAGCCCGGACTGGCAGGAACCCGAGAACTGGTGCTGCGCTCAAAATAGCGGCTCATAAGGTCCCGAAGTTCTCAGCGGGAAAGACGTTGAAGGATGCTGTCAGATAAACTCCCCTAATGATAATTGAACCGATTGGTATCATTCATACCCCTTTCAATACAAAAGAGGACTGCCCCATGCAACCCCTATACGCTTCTGATGCAATAGGTCGTGTGGTGGTATTTGAGAAATTTGAGGCAGGACTCAAAGACATAGAGACTTTTTCTCATATTTACCTGATTTACCATTTTGACAGGGCCGCAGAAATAAAATTGATAAGGCCGACTTTCTTGGATGATGAACCGCACGGAATATTTGCGACAAGACATCCGTGTAGGCCGACCGGTATTGGCATGTCAATCGTAAAGCTCAAGGCAAGAGATAAGAACACGTTGGTAGTTGAAGGCATTGATGTATTGAACGGGGCTCCACTGTTGGACATAAAACCCTATATTCCACGATTTGATCGTATTGATGACGCTACCGAAGGATGGACGGCCAATAAGCAATGGCGGCAAAAACCGAAGGGTGTAGAATAATTTATGATTAAAAAGAAGATTCCATGCTACTCGGAAGTCCCTGTCGTCCTGTCGGTTAAGGAACGAGACCTTGTCAGGGATGAAACTTTTTGTGACCCCGAATTTGGTAGGGTCGGCGTCGTGGAAGGCGACAAGATAAAACTTATGATGACGCTGGACGACATCGAGGACGTTCTCGGCCATATTGCTTCAGTAACAAATAATACCAAGGATAAAAAACTTGAGAAGGAGTTGGACAAGATATACGATAAGCTCCAGAAGGTAATGGATGGGTATGAGGAAGTTGAGGATATGGACTGAGTTCGGGGTGAATCGGGGACGCGTCAAATGGTAAAAAAAATAAAGAAACTGATTGCTACGGAGTCAGATAGTGCGGAGAAATATACTTCTAAGCTATCAGGAATCTATTCTTTAGAAACATTTGATGCTCATGCATTTGTGCAGGACGGGCGAGCTTCTCAGGCCGTATGCAATTTTATATTGTCGTTGGCGTGTGTTTACAATGATTTTAAAGATACGACTTTAGCATTAGAGTATCTTGCCAAGGTCCAACCGCCATCTCCAAATGAGGAAACTGCGACATGTGGGGAGTATAATGGAATCCGAATGCATATTATTAGGTCGCAACTTGCTCTAATTCATGAATTGATTGATTTAATTAAAAGGGAAAGCAAAACCATTGAAGATTCTTTTTTCCAAGAGGTTATTAGTCAAGTGGACAAGGTGGGAAGCCATTCGTGGAAGACTTTAGTAGACGTTTCCCAGGGGAAGATAGAATCTGATAAAATTGCAAGAGCATTATTAATGATCCGCAATAAAATCTCATTTCATTATGACTCTAAAGAAATATTTAAAGGCTATAAGAAATTATTTCTTGATTCAACCGAGAAGAAAGCTTATATATCACGTGGTGATACCCTAAATAAAGAAAGATATTATTTCGCGGAAGCTGCGGCTCAGATGTATTTTTATGGTTGTACAGAGGAAGCTGAAGTTTTGGAAAGGATACTTGATGTGATGGCCGGTATCCCACCTGCCCTTTCACAAATCATAAAACTGTTTATTCAAAAGCGTGGTTATGGATGGAGAAATGTCTGACTGTCTTTGTTATTTAAAATAATAACTACATTATGAGACTAATCCACTGCACCCAAAAATTGTTAAAAGAACTGTCAGCGCCGCCTGTCGATATTTCCACGGTCCCTGCTCCGGCGGATGGCCTCGGGAACTGGTACGCCAACCTCATAAGATTGGACCGGAAGAAATGTCTAATTTTTGTGAATGAGAAAAGTCTTTATTCATTCCTTGTTCCTGCGGTTGTGAAGGCTAACCTGAAGGATATCCAGACCCTTTTTCTCGGCAACCTTATAATGAACCTGCAATATGAGGGCATCCCTGTAGAAATTATCAACCGCATAAAGGATGAATACAGGGAAATCGGCTTCGCAAAGACGGCAAGCAGGCATGTCTTGGGTGCCATGAATCAGCTTGCATTTGAATATGAGGTTTTGATAGCGATGAAGGAAGGCTTAGAAAATGTCAAAATTCTAGATATGAACCGGGATATTAACAGAACCATCCTTAAAGGAATAAAGTATCTGCATCCGATAGAGGCTTTAAGGGATTTATTGCACTTAGCGCCAAAAGGATGAGCAGCACTATGAAGAAGAATATCTTCCTGACTGGCGCTCCTTCGTCGGGGAAGACCACAGTTATCAAGAAAATCATTTCCAAACTTTCCGTCCCAGCAAATGGCTTCTATACTGAAGAATAAAAGATAGATGGAAAAAGAGTCGGCTTTAGAATGAACACCCTTGACGGCAGGACAGGCTATCTGGCCCATCAAGATATTCAGTCCGACTTTCATATCAGACGATACGGAGTGAGCATTGAGAATATTGAAACCATTGCTGTCCCCTCAATTGCCCCGGTTAACAGCAATATCGTCATCCTTGACGAAATAGGCAAGATGGAATGCTTTTCTCAGGTTTTTAAAGAGGCGGCATTGAAAGCCTTAGGTTCGCATAATATCGTAATCGGGACTATTACTTTTGGCGGCGATGATTTTATACTAAAGGTAAAGAGCAGAGAGGACATCGAAATTCATGAGGTAACTTTGGATAACAGGGACGGTCTGCCGGCTTTGATTCTTGAGAAGGTACAGGATATGCTCAGGGGTGGGTCCATTTAAACCGGCGGGATGGGTCCGTTTCCGACCGGCATGATATAAAAAGAATGAATAATAACGCAAGAAAAATAATAATCGTAATATTGGCTATACTGTCACTGTCAATAATAACCAGCTACTACTCCGGCACATCTATAGTCATAAACGGCAAACCGATAACAGGCGTTGGCGGATTCATATCGGCATACCTGGGTCTCATTCTCCTTGCAGTCATTTTAATAGTCGTGATTCCATCAGCCTTGCTGCTTATTTTGATCCTGGCAATCCTTTTCGGAATGTTCTTTATGCTGTTCTTTCCTTTATTGCCTATCGCTTTCCTTCTGCTGCCCGGTTTTATTTTTGCCGGGATTGTTTATTTTATTTATAAGCTTGTGAAAAGAAGAAGGTAAAGATAGGCATGCAATGCTTTGTGCGGCGGTCGATTGAGATTGCAGTCGAACGGGCGGAAAATCCTCAGACGGGAGTTGCTATCAAGATAGCATCTCGTAAGGTTCCTAAATTTTCGGCTGGTAAGACACCAATAAGACGCTGTTCGATGACCCCACTGAAATTCCCTGCCTGGGCTTCTATAATTCATAGCGGCCCCGGGGTTCATCCTGCCAAAACTAATATCTATTAGAACCCATATCCCTCAACAGGGAAGAATCTCTGCTTTTTAGGAAGAGAAGTTATTACGCTTTATTTTCACGTCAGCATTGTAGTATCCAACAGTTTTTCTCTGTTCCGGCAGAGTATATCCCTTGATTCGCACTATCCCGGAAGGTGCGTGAAAATATAAATCAAATCATTGCGGTCGGAAAACTCCGTTTAACGGAATTATATTGCAGATTCCTCCGACCCCTGGCCTGACAGGGTAGATTTTTTCACCTACCCTTCAGGCGGGGTAGGTTTTTATAAAAAATAGAAGTACCCGGAGGAAAACATGAGATTCTTTAGAGGAGCGACGAAAATCAGAATATTTCGTAACGGCAGGAGCTGCATAGTCTGGAGCAGCAATCCGGCATTAGTGAGTGTGCTCAAAAAAACACTCGAAAAAGTGGGATATATATGCAACGACGGTGTAAGAAATACGGTGATCATTTCAAATACAGAGAGATTCCTTCCCGCCGTTTATTTCATAACGGAAGTAAGGGAAGCTCTGAATAAGGCCGGCTTTAGATCAGCGAACCCCGAATGGGCATCGGCGAGATGTGACATGCCGGAACTCAACGGCGCGTTCAGTAACGTCATAAGGTCATTGGAAGCAGGCAAAACAGCAGTTGCCTGCGCATAGAATTACCGGGAGGCGGACTAATAATCCCCTCCCGGTTTTTTTATGCCGTAGCGGTGTTGATGCCATTTGCCTTATTAATTTTGTCCATTAATAAGACTTCCTCGGCAATTAGGTTGCGCATCTGCCCTATCTCGGGTACATTACCGATTTTCTCGACAAGATAGTCAAGAACTTCCAGATCGTGGTCCCGGAAAAATGGACTCTCTTTCTCAGCAGCTTCGCCAAAAACTCTGGTTAATTCATTCACATCAAGATTGTACTTGTCGCACATATCGTCGAGTATTGTTAGCCGTTTCCGGGTTAATTCCCAAATAGCCAGACCCTCAGGCGCTTTCATAAATGCAAGGCAATTCTCTGTGAAATTATCATCCTGCATAGTGAACTCCTTTTTTAAAGATTGGGATGAACCAAGACATTCTATTATAAAAACAAGATAACTTTCAAAATTATTTTATTTTGTCTCGGAGAGGGAAATATTACTGCAAAGTTGACAAAAATGTATTCCGTAAAAGCACCTGGGATGCTTCTTCCATTGAGATAATCTGAGAAGGTTTGCAGCCGCGGGGGCAAGGCATTAGATCTGTCAGACCCATAAGCCGACAGACAAGGGGCCGGACCGGATAAATAAGACAGGAGCGATCCTCGAAGTAGGGGCATTTATCAAATAAAGACTTAAAGGTCCTTTTCCCGATGTTGCGTTCTTCCACATACCGTTCAATCTGTTCTTCTTCTTTTGGCGAGACGTAATGAGGGCCGCAACAGGCGCCGCATCGTTGGCAGTTAAAGTTGTCATCATCGTATTGACCATGCACGCCTGATATTAAGCTGACTAATATTAATGGAGGAATGACAAAAACGCTTATTGCCTTCAGAACAATTCTAGTGGCAGCCACAGCCTTTTTTATGGCTTTTCACACTGAGACATTTATATCTCGTATCGAGCCTAATGTAACTCTTGCGTGGCTTGCTGCAGGGCTGATTGAGGGAATGCTGATATCGCTTGCCCTCATGAGAAGTTACATTGCCAGAATCCTGATTGTCCCTCTTTTCCTTATTTCGGTCTTAGCCGCATCCATGTCATTTGTCGTAAAGAATGAAAACCTGCTCAACGGCTTTTTTCAGAATCAGCGAGTGATGGATCAGCTTAAACGCGATTTGTCAGATACGGAAAGGGACTTTCAGCGAGGGGATAAATACACTACCAAAACTTTGCAGAGGTCAAGGCAGCTTCAGGACCAAATGCTGTTGGCCTTGAACAGTCAAAATGGCTGGATGCCTCTATTCAATGCCGGGGTTTTTCTTGTACTTGTGCTGGTACTGCAGGGGGTATCGGTTTATACGGCAATGACACTGAAAAATACTTTGATTGTCAGCTTTCCATTCAGGCCGAATGGTGATTGTCACATACAGGAACGTGACAAAAAAGCGGTGTCATGCGAATCACCGAATCGGGCCGATGAAAATGCCGGTGACAATCATGATTGTCATCGCCACAATGGAGATGCACCCGCTGAAAGTAATCTCTCATTTGAGACGGAACTATCTGCGGATGAGAAGTCCGACAATAGCTACGATGCTGTTGCGGAAGTCTTGAGACTGCATGGTGAGGGATTAAGGCCCGATTTGATCGCAATGCAAACCAGGAAATCATTATCCACCGTTTACAGGATTCTAAGAAAGAATAGAACAAACTCCTGATCGCGGAGATTATGGGCTTAACAAAAAAGGTCGCTGAGAAATTGAATAGTCCGAAGAACAAAATAGCAGGGACAAAATAGGATATTAGAATTCTCAGCAGACAAAAAATCGGGGCAAACTTCCGCAGTTGCATAGGGGAAATAAATAAAATTCCCCTAAGGTAGGGGAATGAAAGAAGACGCACAGAAAAGAAAGGATAAAACAAAGACATGTAATAAGAAATGGCGCTTGGGGAAAAGGAGCAACAAACTTGAGGCAAACCTCGATCAGGACAACCTATTTCCCCAAGGGTAGAGGAAAGAAACGACAACCTGAATAAATCCTGAAAAAAGACAATAAATTCAATTAATAAAAAAATATTTAGCATAGGGGAAATAAAAAAACATTTCCACTAAAGTGGTATAGGGGAAAAAAGTAATAAACATGATTAAGAAAAATGGGAATTAATTAATATCCAGAAAATAGAAGGAGGAATTGATAGATATGGCGACTGGTGGCACAGCTAAAGGAATTGAGGGACTTGAGGCAGAAGTTAGGAAAATCGATGAACAGATTGATATCCTGGCGAAAAGATTTAGAGAGGATTTTGGGGACCAAATGAAGAGCCGGAAACTTCTACTGTTAGTTAAAAGGCGGGGAGATAAAATCAATGGGCCTTATTGGAAGAGGTCTCGGCTTATTGAAAGTAAAACCAAAAGGAAGAGGGTGATGATATTTGATCATCTTGGCTTGGTGCTTAGCAAGGGAGACTTGATAAACAGTGAAGAAAAACAAGATTGGCCTCGCATTAAAATTTACAGTGACGAAGTAAAGAGGTTACGCGAGACCAAGAAGCAGCTAAATAAGGAATTAAGGCAGCTGCGGAGAGGTTAATGGCAGGAGGTCGGCTTAGTTATGTTTCCAGGCGCGCTCTCTCGCGGCACTCAGACTATTCCCCGGACGCAATGGTGATCGATGGCGTATCCTGCGTGGCACCTATGACTATATTGATCGGCTTGATGGCAGCTTTGGTAATATGGGAGGAAAGGGGTGGAAATCCGGGCCGGTTCGGGCAGCCGTTCAGTTTTAGTTCGGACAGACATTCCGATTTGGTTCGGACGGCAGACCGCCTTAGATATCGTGGTGACATTATGGCCTGGCAGATAATATCATTTCACACCAAACACGGGAGTACATCGACAAAGTCCTCGCGATTCAAATAAATGAAAGAGTGAAGATTATTGGTAGAAACATGTTAACAACCGACATCAGCTGCCAATTCTACCGGTCGACTGTATAGCTGCCTTGTTAAATTGTGTATTCCTTGTGTGGCGTAATAGTATGAACCAGTTCTAAATACATGTGTGTATAACATTAAAATCGTGCTCTTGAGGACGAATGCGCTACCCGATTTCTGATAACCTGAGCATCTTTCAATCGTTGAAGAAAGCGACTGATCACGCGTGAATAGGGCGCAGCTCGGTGAAAGAAGACTTCAGCTCTTCCAAGAACCCATTCATAATCGTTCCAACGCATGAAACGAATTGCGTCATTAGTATTTCTAGTGCCCGTAAGCACTTGCATTGCATGTGTCGTGTTAGTGCATTTTCCAATTCTCAGCTTTGGCGAATAGCCTGTTTCTGATGATGCCCCCGCCATGTATCTAAGGAATGAGCTTTCGAGGTACTCTTCCCATGCCGCAACAATCGATAAGAAGGAAAGCCCAATGATCTTTGAAGCAACCCTTGGGTGAAAGGTGCTTTCATTGAAAGATTCGTAATTCCACTCACAGTTTTCGCGTACCGGGCCATAGATTCTCAAAGCGGTCGATATGGCACTTTCGAAAGTCTCACGGACAATTTTTGTCGAGAGTCTGCTATTCGACTTTTTCATCTCTGTCTAAAGCCCGCTGAAAGTTCCCCGTTCGAGAACACTGAAGTGTTCATAGTAATGGATACTACCAAAAGTACGAGCCGAAGGCAAGTGGGCGTCTCCGTGATGTTGCCTCTCATCTCCGCCGACAAAGCAATAGGTATCTGTTGTTACAACTGTTGCGGATTACCGAAGGGAACAGCGGTTAATGCAGAAATCACGGGCGGATTAAAACTGAGTCCCGTGAATTGTTTCGTTAAACGCATCGATTAGCTAAGGCTCCATATATTCTTTCTGGAATGAAAATACCGCAGCAGTCTATAATAACGCGCAGTTAACGTTTCATCTTCTTCTTTTGAATATTTCGTGTATTGAGAGCTTACGAATTCGAAAGCGTCAGCAACAAGCTTTCGGTCAATAACGCCATCCGATGCTTCTTTTATTTTGCTACCCAAGAAATCGAGCATATATCTT
>JBEKJD010000145.1:0-8178 GCA_050011415.1 Dissulfurispiraceae bacterium
CGGCAATATGTATACAACCGGCGCGATAAGCAGTAACTGTACTGTAACGGCAACGTTCACTTCCGGGAGAACTACTACGACAACAACACCCACTACGACTACAACCATACCTGCCTCGTGCTACAGTCAGGGTTATTATTCTTCTTACTATTACTGTGCATTCCAATGCTCCGGGCAATGTACTCAGGTTCCGGGGCAGCAATGTTATCAATGCGTAACAGGCACATCAACGTCAACGACCACCACAACTACAGGAACCTCCACCACCTCCAGATCCTCCACCACGACAACGACAGTGCCTTTTACAGGCAGTGGTTATTGCGATGTCCCTGCATCTCTGGCAACGGTTGTGCCTCCGAACATACTCTTTGTAATAGACTCAAGCGGCAGCATGACGGAGCAGCCCTATCAGTTGGGGGAGGGACCGAATGGGGGTGCGTATTCCTCATCCACGACTTATGAGGGCTATTTCACTCCAACTGCAAACTATTCATATAGTTCATCGTGCCCTGCGGGTTCGGGCGGATGCTGGCAGCAAACAAGCAGCTCGCCTACAAGCTCCACTTGCTCAAGCCCAAGCACATCGCATGTCTATACGGGCAACTGTCTCAACTACTATCTGATGGAAAAGACTGACCTTATCCGATGGGCCGTAACCGGCGGCAAACCATCTACCTGTAACTCAAACACTTTTACCGTTGGGAACTGCGATGTCGAGCTATGGCAGAACTCCAGCAACAGTGTAAGCACCGTATGCAACTCAACCGGATGCGTACTTCAGGACGCTAACAGTGATAAAGTCTTCGTCCCATGGGCCAGAATAAACAATGGCCTGGCCTTTGTCTTCGAGAACCTTTCGACGCGACCGAGAATGGGAGTGACGTTTTTCAGCAACGGTAAAGTGAATCCATACGGAGGACAGGTTTATATAGGCGATTCTACCGGAGCGGGTTCAGTTTCGGGTACCTATCCATATCAAAACTTCATTACTGCCCTGAATGCATATGAGGTCAACGGTGATACGCCTACAGGCTATGCAATGTGGGATGCGCTCAACTATTTTGAGCAAAATTCCCCTCAGTATGGGGGGTTTGCTGTCCAGACCAGTAGCACAGACACTGCGGATGAGTGGAAAAATCCCATGTATCAATGTGACAGCACCGGGTCGAATTGCGTATTGACATCTTGCGCCAAGAATTTTGTTATACTCATGTCTGACGGGCTATGGAACACGCCGAGTTGTTCCAGTTCTTCTCCTACCGTGACCGTCGGAGGGGTGTCATATTCGGCAGCAGACCCTGTTCAGCCCGCATATCTGATGCATATGGGTTTCACTAATGGTCCGACGGGCGTGTCTACAAGTGTAAGCAATGTTTACACCGTAGGCCTTTTCCTGAGCGTGACCGACCCCGGCGTCCAGGCCCTTGAAAATGTGGCCATGTATGGTTCTTTCAATGAAGCGGGCAAGACATCCCCTGCATGGCCCGGCAGCTTGAGCGGTTACCCCCAGACTGCCTGCAACAGCAGTCAGAACCAGGATATAGGCTGCACAGGCAAGGGAAGCGGGTGCACGGCTCTGCCGACTCCTTCGTCGGACTGGTCCAACAGCGGCAATGGGTTGCCTGACACATTTTTTAATACATCTAACGCATCTGATATCCAAAATAACATTTCCGGTGCTGTCCTTGATGCGCTCAGAAGGGCTGCTTCAGGAACAGCGGCTTCTCTGCTCACTACAAGCCAGGGCAGCGGGGCGATACTGACCCAGGCTGTTTTTTATCCCCAAAGACAGTTCGGGTCGTCCGTGATTAACTGGACGAGTGAGATGCAGACTCTATGGTACTATCTTGACCCGTCCCTTCAGAGCAGTGTGATCATGGAAAATACAAACGGCCAGGATATTCTCAATTTAAGCACGGATGATGTGCTTAATTTCCGGTTTGACACCACCAGCCTCCAAACAGTGGTAGACAGATGCACTTTTACTACAGGAGGAACTTGCTCCAATAGCGCGTCCACTTATGTTAGTACAGTCGATATAGGCAGTGTAAACGCGTTATGGCAGGCGGGATCAATATTGTGGTCAAGAGATGCTACGGCCTATCCCAGAACTCTTTACACAAACTATTCGGGCGCGTTTACAAGTTTTACAGGGCTCAACCCCTCTGATTCTACAGTCCAAACAACGCTGCAGGCTTCCAGTTCTACCCAGGCGACCAATCTGATCAATTATATCGCTGGAATTGATCAGACCGGATTCAGGAACCGGACTGTGACGATTGGCGGCAATACCGGAGTATGGAAGCTTGGAGACATCGTGGATTCCACGCCGCAGGTAGAGGGGGCGTCGCCTTTGAATCAATATAATCTCCAGCCTCCCCAGGGTTATGCCGACACCTCGTATGGACCATATTCAACTTCTCTTGATTACCTGACCCGGGACATGGTCTATGCCAGCGCCAATGACGGCATGATGCATGCTTTCGATCTGGGAACAGTTGATACGACCACCAATATCACCGGCAATCAGAAGGCAACATTATGCGACGACACATTAGGCGACGGCAAGTGCGATCAGGGTCAAACGTTCGACTCCACTCTCGGCACTGAGGATTGGGCTTTTATTCCCAATAATGCCCTTCCGTACCTGACATATATAACAAACCCGAATTACTGCCATCTTTATTATGTGGATGGCCCTCTCTATCTTTTTGATGCCAGTATCAACATGCTGGCAGATTGCGCTACCTCGAACTATTATGACTGTAAGAAACAGACAACAGTAAACGCGAACAACAACCTGACATTAAACGAGACAAGCTGGCAAACTGTGCTTATAGGCAGCATGGGCTTGGGCGGCGCATCCGCGTACAGCGGGGGGTCTTGCACTCAGTGCGTAACGTCGCCCCTGGCGGGCGGCGGACTTTCTTCATACTTTGCCCTCAATGTTACAGAACAGCATAGCCCATCGCTTATGTGGGAATTTTCCAATCCCGCGCTTGGTTTCAGCATGTCCGGCCCGGCTGTTGTCAGGATAAGCTCCACGACCGCCTCTAAACCTGACAATACCAAAAACGGCCACTGGTTTGCCGTATTCGCTTCCGGCCCGACAGGGCCGATTGATGCCACAAGCAAACAGTTCATGGGCAGATCAGACCAGGATCTCCAGCTTTTCGTTGTGGACCTGCCGACAGGAACGTTGTTACGAACTATAGATACCGGCATTCCTAATGCATTTGTCACTTCTGTCTTCAACTCACCTATCGATACGGACAGGTGGAACAGCGGCTCAGCCGGATTTTACCAGGACAATGTTTTTTATATCGGTTATGTAAAACAGTGCCCGAGCACTAATACTTCATGCACTGACACGACATGGACTAACGGAGGGGTATTGCGGGTTATGACAAAAGAAGATCCGAACCCGGCCAATTGGGTTGTAAGTAAGGTAATTGACGATATTGGACCGGTTACGACATCTGTAACCAAACTGCAGGACACAACCAACGGTAACCTCTGGCTTTATTTCGGGACAGGGAGATTCTTTTATAAGACCCTTTCAGGCATAGACGACCCGAACAGCCAGCGGAACATATACGGAATTGTGGAACCATGCTACAACGACGGCGCTCCTAATTCCACCAATACAATGGATCCTACCTGTACTTCATCTGTGTCGTCCTCTGCGCTGACTAACCGGACGACGAATAATTCAACGGCAGCTGCCGCGCCTGCTCCAGGCTGGTACATTAACCTGGCTCTGCCATCAGGGTCTTCTTTGGCTGAACGGGTAATTACGAATCCGCTTGCATCTCCTAACGGGATCGTGTATTTTACTACGTTTGCGCCGAGCTCGGACCTTTGCACTTTTGGAGGCAACACCTACCTCTGGGCTGTCGGCTATAATACCGGCACGAGCGGTATTGACGTTACTAAGGCAAACAACACCACTACTCAGACAAAAGCGGTTTCTTCACTTATGCAGGGCAAGGCGCTGATTCAGGTGTCTACCGGAAGTATAGTACAGGAAAACCTGGCAAATACTTTCGCATCAAGCCGGACGAGTTCCGCGATAACGGGTCAGCCGCCCATAGGACAGGGGCTTGCTGTTATTACAAGTCCTCAGCCAATTAAGCAGATAATGCATATCAGGGAAAGATAGGAAGGCCACATAGTTGTCTAAAATAAGATTTGGACTGGAAGCCGTACAATTTCGTCATACCCGCGAAGGCGGGTATCCACTCTTTGGAAAGAATGGATTCCCGCTTACTACTTGCGGGAATGACGGATCCTCGGAAGACACTAATGTGAAACAGGATGGATTCACACTTGTGGAGTTGATTGTGGTAACGTTCATTATCGGAACTATATTGACCATTGCAACCCTGAATTTCAGGACCATGACCATAAAATCCAACATCGAAAGCCAGATTAAGCAAATGCATTCCGACCTGATGACTGCAAGGATAGAGGCCATGGACAGGAACACTTATCATTTTGTGACGCTCAATGCGAACCAGTACACCGTTACTGAAGATAAGGCCGGCAATTGTACGACCAGCAATTGTGTTTATGTTGCCGGTTCCGATCCCGTGCCGTTTAATTCGCCCATGATGGTCAGTGCCATACTGTGGAATGGCGCTGCGCCTGCAAACGCCGAAATCATATTTGATAACAGGGGGCTTGCAACAGTTACAGGGACCATTTCGGTCTCCGATACCGTAGGCGCTTCCTACGATTGCATTCTTGTTGAAACCACGAGAACCAGCATTGGTGCGATGAGCGGAGGAAACTGTGTCGCAAAATAACGCGAAACAGAACACTGGATTCACGCTTATCGAGGTCATGATCGCGATGTTTATTCTTATGATAGGGATGCTGGCCCTTCTCAATACTGCAGCAGTGATCATCGAAAATAATCTTGTCAATGTACTCCGGGATGAGGCAGCGTATGTAGCTCAGTCGACAATAAGCGATATAAGAAACACTCCGTTTAACAGCATAACGTCTCAGGCGGCCGTGCTCGTGCCGAGATATTTCAGTGGTGTGGAAATGAATTATTCGGTCACTACCACGGTCACCCCTGTCGGAACTGCCGGCGATTCAAAAAATGTTCAGGTGTCGGTAACCTGGACCTATAAGGGTGTGCCTTATCAGCACACGATTAATACCGTGATCATCAGCTCATAGCGCTATGATCAGAACTACTAACAGGGTTACAGAGTGTTGTTTTTCCGTCATTCCCACGGGTAGTAAGCGGGAATCCATTCTTTTAAGAAAAGTGGATACCCGCCTTCGCGGGTATGACGTACTGGGTAGGCAATAATGAAATCTAAATTACGGTCCCGGAAACAGGATGGCTTCAGCCTTGTCGAACTTCTTGTTGTCATGGGATTGTTTGTCCTTGTGCTTGGTATAACTTCGAACACATTTACGCTTATTTTAAGGCAGTCGACGCAGCAGGCCAAACAAACCGAAACCCAGATGGAGAGGATTGTCGGCCTTGAAATGCTGAGGACGGATATAGGAAGCGCGGGCCTGGGTCTGCCGTGGTCTTTCAGGAGCACGATTAATTACAGCGAGGCAGTTTCGGCTTCCCTCTGCGGCGGCAGCAGCGGCATCGGCATTGATCCCTCCTCCTATAATGATGCTCCAAGCGGCGTGCCCAGGGCAATTCTAAGCGGAAACAACCTCTGCATGAACGGCTCCGACTATCTCATCATTAAAGGGACGGCGGTAACGACGAATTCTTCATCGCAGAACTGGAGCTATATAAGTTACGGAAGTACTGCGCCGAGGACCTGGGGTTCAAATGATATTTCAAACGGCGACAATGTAATTGTCATTGAGCCCCAGCAGAGTTCGACAAATATCAGACAACTGGTAATGAACGGTTCGACATTTTCCACTACTTATTCCAGCAATGCGTTTTCGTCAAACTTTGCGCCTTTTAATCCGGGTGAAGTATATTTGATATATGATGTCGATCCTGTCAATAGTTTAAGGATGCCCTTCAACAGGTCTGATTACTATATTACAACGTCCCACTCCCTGGTGCCGACCTACTGCGCGCCTAATACCGGAGTGCTGGTAAAGGCCACTGTCAGCCAGGCTGACGGCACTATAAAAAATAATAAGCTGCCGCTGCTCGATTGCGTTGCCGACATGCAGGTGGTTTATATGCTGGACACTAACGGGGCCGGAGTCATTAATGGTGAAAGCGATGACATTTCAGGCTTTACTGCCGACCAGATCAGAAATCAGGTTGCGGAGGTAAGGCTGTATATCCTTTCACATGAGGGCAAGATGGATACAAGCTTTACCTATCCGAGTTCTACAGTAACGGTTGGAGAGTTTGGGTTGGGCAGCATGGACAATTTATCGTCATTAATAGGAGCAGGCTGGCAGAATTACCGGTGGAAAGTCAGCACTATAGTGGTTAAGCCTGAAAACTTGTTATAACAATATTTTTTATCCGTCATTCCCGTGCTTAAGAGCACCTACTGTTGGAGAAGGCGGGAATCCAGGGCTCTTTGTTTTTAAAGACAATGGATTCCCGATTACTACCTCGGGAATGACGACAAAAGGAATTCATGACGAACTATAATGCAGGTCATAAGAATCAAAAAGGAATAGCGCTTGTAACGGCATTGCTGCTGACGCTTATCGGTCTCGCGATAATTCTCGCAGCCGTATATTTTGTGACCCAGGGCACAAAGATGTCCGGATTCCAGAAAAAATATGCAACGGCGCTTGAGGCGTCGCACGGAGGCGTAGAGATTATTACAAAGGAAATCATACCTAAGACAATCGGGGGGACCGCTCTGTCTTCTTTGGGTACATTCAGCAGCATGCTTTCCGAAAATACGACGGACGCGTGTTTTACTGCCAAATTAACTACGGCTACGAATTCATGGGGCGCATCATGCAGCAGCACCCTTGATCCCACGAATAATCCGGATATAACTTTGACGCTTAACGGAGTGGGTTCCCAGCCTAATTTGACGGTATACGCCAAGATTGTTGATACGGTGCCGGGCAACAGTGATACAAGCGGTATCTCGCTTTTGGGCGCGGGGGTGGTCCAATCCCAATCCGGAATAATAGCTCCACAGCATTTTCCATATATCTACAGAGTGGAGGTGCAGGGCCAGCGTCAGACAAACCCTGATGAAAAGGCAAACCTCTCTGCTACTTATGCCTACTGATTACGATAAATACTTCGAGGCTATCAAGGCTGAAGTTGAACGAAAAAAGGTCCTGGAAAAAGGGCAGTCCCCAAAAAAAAAGTACAAAGCATACCTGTCTGCAAAAGATGAAGAGGCCCCAAAGAAACTCGATAGAAGAAAATTTTTTTTGTATTTGCTTTTAGTTTTGACCTTTATTTTTTGCACCTGGCATTTCTTCCGCTCTTCGCCGCAGCAACCGCGGACCAAAACTGAAAATCCGGTCAAGGTCGAACAACACGAGACTATTGCGATACCGTCAAAAAGCACTTTACCACAGGTTGCACCGGAGAAATCACCGGTCATCCCGCGGCCTGCAACAAGGGCCAGGCTTATACTGGAAAGTCGTAACGATGCCGACATTGTGAGGGTGCTTGCCGAAGGTCCGGAAAAGACTGCTTACATATTTGAATGGACAAAAAATGGCGCGCCCGCAGGAACAGGCGACAGCATCAGCGGTTTCAGGCGGGGCGACAAGTTGTCGGTGAAAATAACGCCGTATAACGGCAAGGAATACGGGCAGTCCCGCATTCTTACTACAGAGATAAAAAATACTCTTCCAAAGGTTGTTGAGAACAAAGAAATAAAATTCGACGGTAAGCTGTTGACTTACCAGGTCAAGGCATACGATCCGGACGAGGATGTGCTCTCTTATTCTCTCGTGGAAGGGCCTGAGAACATGACAATAGACACTTCCTCAGGGGTCATCAAATGGGAGATCCAGGACAAGGATAAAGGCAAGCGCAGCGTCAAGGTAAAGATTTCAGACGGACACGGCGGTGAAGTCATATATGTGCTGGATATAGACCTGGACCTTCTCAGAGAGGGGAAATAACGGATAGGTTAAGGTTGAGGTTGAGGGTAAGAACAGCCAGCGGAAACAAGCTTTCCCTAAACCTTGACCTTAGCCTTAACCTGTCCTTACGTCACAATCCTCCTTATTTTCTCCAGC
>JBEKJD010000146.1:0-8107 GCA_050011415.1 Dissulfurispiraceae bacterium
AGCAGGCACCGGCATGCCGCTCAGCGCCATAATCTGAAGCAGGCCTATTGTTTTAATTGCAATGGTTTTACCCCCTGCATTGGACCCTGTAATAACCATGACTGTGCGGTCGCCGCCGAGCGTAACATTGAGAGGGACCACGTCCCGCTGACTGCCGGAGCGTTGAAGGCCGATCATAAGAAGCGGATGTCGCGCGTTAATCAGGCATAGATCGCCGGCTTCGTTCGATCCGCTTATCCTGGGGACCTGCATCCGGAACATGCCGGCAAACTTTGAGATACTGTTCAGTGTATCCAGGTAAACAACAACACGATACTGGTCACCTATCTCAGGGGCCGACCCGCGGACCTGAGTGCTTATGTTTCTTAAAATGCGTATCTCTTCGGCTTTCTGAGCAGCAACAAGGTTTTCATGCTCATTAGCGAGATTAATAATTGCCAGAGGCTCTATAAAGGCCGTCTCTCCTGACTTGGATACGTCATGCACGACCCCGGGCACCTGCCCCTTGGAATCCATTCTTACCGGGATGACCCACCTCCCCGACCTGCTGGTAATAAAATCATCCTGCAGAAATACTGAGATGTCTCCGTCCCTGACTATCTCCTCAAGTTTTTTCCGTATCCTGCTTTCGAGCCTGCGGATCTGCCCCCGCAGTTCAGACAGCGCATGGGAGGCGCTGTCGAGGATAGCGCCCTCGCTGTCAATAGACCGCTCAAGAACATGGAGGATTTCAGGGAAACCGTTCAACTTGTCTGCCAGTTCATTCAACTGCAGGAGATTTTCATACTGCCTTATCTGCGATTCAAGCCCGTTTATATTGTCCAGAACAGGTATGAATTCAGCGAGTTCAACGGCTTCGAGCACTGCGCCTTCAGGTGCAACCCTTGCCAGAAGCGGTCCGATATCGGAAAAGGGGAATATCGAGAGCGTGCCGCCTCCGTCATATATTCTCATTACCTCGCCGGTTTGCCCGGACCGTTTTTCAATACTGACCCTGTCTCCAAGAGGACGCATGGCGAACACGGCATTACGCGTGGCCTCGCTGTGGGAGAAATCGGCAATTACGCTGAGGAGTTTGTTGAATTCAAGAAGATTGAGAGAGAAAAAACCTTCCGGCCCGTTCTGCGGCATTGAATCTACTCCGGTATGAGCAAGCATGACAGGACCATATTGATAAGGCTGATTACAAGGGCGCCCCAAAAAGCGGGCCAGAATCCGGCAACGCCGAATCCGATATCAAGCGCCTTTGATGCAACGGCGGTAAGCCATAGCATAAAAGCGTTCAGCACAAAGATGAACAACCCCAGCGTCAAAATTACGAGTGGGAAAGAAAGGAGTTTCAGGACCGGCCTCACAAACGCATTCAAAACACCAAAGACCACCGCAACAAGCATCAGCCCGTACCACGGCCCGCTATATGTGATACCGGAAACAACTTCAGCTGCCGCCCAAAGAGCTAATGTATTGATAACAAAGTTTACAAAAAATGGCGTCACGTCAAATTATACCAGATTTCATATCTCCGAAAGTTTATTTGAAACCATAAAAATTGTCCGCGTAAGTGCTTGCCACTTTTTCGCCGTATTGGGTTATAATTAAATGATGCGCGTCCTTGCAATACGATTTGCACTGATATTATTTTTTATGCTTGCTCTTGCGGCTGCGGCGTTTTGCGATCAGAATTCCTTGCAGAACGCCGGCCAAAACTCCGGGATTCTGAATACCACACTAGAGAACGGACTGCGGGTGGTAATTGTGCGAAACGCCCTCTCTCCTGTGGTCACCACAGAAGTTAACTACCTTGTGGGAGCCAATGAAGCACCGGACGGCTTTCCGGGCATGGCCCATGCCACAGAGCACATGATGTTCCGCGGCAGTCCGGGTATTTCGGCGTCCCAGATCTCCGGCATTATCGCGGCCCTGGGCGGCAGCTTCGGCGCTGATACCCAGCAGACTGTGACTCAGTATTACCTTACCGCGCCTTCCGATGACCTCGCTATTGCACTCCATATTGAGGCCCTGCGCATGCAAAGTCTTCTCCCGGACGAGAAACTATGGGACCAGGAGCGGGGAGCCATTGAGCAGGAAGTGGCCCAGGACCTTTCCAATCCCACCTATGTTTTTTACACAAAGCTTCTTGTACAGATGTTCGCCGGCACGCCTTATGCTCATGACGCACTCGGCACTCGTCCTTCCTTCAACAAAACTACTGATGCCATGCTCCGCGATTTCCATACGAATTGGTACGCTCCTAATAATGCCATCCTGGTCATCACCGGAGATGTGGAGCCTGAAAAGGCCTTCTCCGAAGTGAAGAGGATATTCGGAGATATACCCTCCAGACCCATCCCGCACCATCCCGAAGTCAGGCTTCAACCCTTAAAGCCCGATACCATAACTCTTGAGACTGACCTGCCTTACGGGCTCGCGGTAGTGGCCTACCGCCTGCCCGGGTTCGATAGCCCCGACTATGCCGCATGCGAGATACTGGCTGACGTACTGGACAGTCGGCGGGGAGACCTTTATGCGCTCGTGCCTGAGGGCAAGGCCCTGGATATGGACTTCAATTTAAATCCCCTGCCAAAGGCAGCCTCATCCTATGCCATGGCAGTCTTTCCTCAGGGCGGAGACGGCAAAGCGCTGATCAGGGTAATAAGGCAGATCATCGCAGGATATGTTAAGAACGGCGTGCCTGCTGAGTTGGTAGATGCGGCAAAGCGCCGGGAAGTCGCAGAGGCCGCATTCCAGAAAAACTCAGTGGCCGGACTTGCAATGGAATGGTCCCAGGCCCTGGCTGTCGAAGGACGCACCTCACCTGAAGACGATGTGGAGGCGATAAAAAAGGTGACGGTGGAAGACGTAAACCGCGTGGCGCGGACCTATCTGATAAATGACACTGCCATCGAGGCATTGCTTACTCCGCAACCCTCCGGGAAACCGGTCTCCTCAAAAGGGTTCGGCGGCGGGGAATCATTCGGTCCCAAGCACGCTAAACCTGTCCGCCTGCCGGTATGGGCGAAGAAAGCGGAGGAAATTCCTAAAGTCCCTGTCTCCGGCATTAACCCAGCTGATATCCGCTTGTCTAACGGCCTGCGTCTTATTGTCCAGCCGGTTGCTGCCACTCCTACAGTAAGCATTTACGGCAAGATCAGGAACAACCCGGGCATGCAGGAGCCGGGTGAAAAAGAAGGCGTATCTATGGTTCTGGATAACCTATTTTCATACGGCGCCTCCACTCTGGACCGATTGGCTTTGAGAAAGGCCTTCGACGATATAGGGGCGGATGCGTCAGTGGGATCGAGTTTTTCCCTGCGGGTCACCGCTGATAATTTCGAAAGAGGTTCGCAGCTCATCGCAGACAACCTTTTGCATCCTGCGCTCCCTGAAGCGGCCTTTTCCGTAGTACAGGAGGAAACCAAGGGCATGCTCGCAGGAAAACTGCAAAGCCCCGACTATATTTCAAAGCACACCCTCCGCAGTAAACTTTACCCGGCAGGAGACCCATCTTTGCGTCAGGCAACTCCCGAAACCGTTGGCAGCCTTACTCTCGAAGACGTGAAAAACTATTACAAAAAAAACTACCGGCCTGACCTGACCACCATTGTTGTCATCGGCAAGGTGACGCCTGAAGAGGCCAGGGCAGTGATTGAGAAATATTTCGGCGAGTGGAAAGCCGATGGACCTGAACCGGTTACGGACGATCCACCAGTGCCGGACAACAGAATATCCGCCTCTGTAGTGCCTGATGCCAGCCGCGTACAGGACAAGGTTATACTCGCCGAGACCCTGGGCATAACCCGCTCACATCCGGACTACTACAAGTTGTATGTGGCCAACCATATACTGTCCGGGGGCTTTTACGCCACCCGGCTATATCGCGATTTGCGCGAGCAGGCAGGGCTGGTTTACACAGTTGATTCCTTCCTCGATGCAAAGAAAACCCGCGCCCTTTTCGGGGTATTTTATGCCTGTGACCCTCCGAACGTGTATAAGGCGCGCGGGCTGGTGGAACGCAACCTCCGCCTGTTGCAGACAAAAAAAATTCCTTCTGCGGAATTACGGAGGGCAAAGACACTTCTCATACGGCAGATCCCTCTTTCCGAATCGAGCGAGGAAGGTATAGCTGAAGGGCTTCTCGAACGCTCTGTGGAAAAGTTGCCTTTGGATGAGCCTCTGATAGCCGCCCGTCAGTACCAGAAGATCACGGCAAAGAATATACGGGACGCTTTTGTACGCTGGATACGGCCAGAAGGGTTTGCCGAGGTCGTTCAGGGACCGGACCCCCGGTGACATTTCTTTTTTCCGCCTGCGTTGTAGAAATAGTCAAACTGCAATGGTATACTTTTAATACTTAAATACTGGAAAATATGATGAATCAACAAAATAATTCTGTCCTGCAAAAACTCAAAGAGGGCTACGGACTTCCTGTGCTTTCCCCTATAGCCATACGCCTCATCGAGCTTGCTTCAAGCGATACTTCGTCTTTTGATGACCTTGCTGACCTCATGGAAAAAGACCCGTCTCTTACGGTGCGGGCCTTCAGTCTCGCAAATTCAGTATTATTCAGGAATGCGGAGCAAATCACCACCATCAGGAATGCAGCCATGAGGATTGGTTTCAATCAGATCAGGATTATGGCGCTTGCCGCTTCACTCAGAGACACATTCCCAATGAGGAAAGTAGGTCCGATGAATTATGAAGAATTCTGGAGGGCCTCCCTGTACAGGGCCATCATTGCAAAAGGGCTTGCCAGGACCTCAGGGAACTGTAGCCCCGATGAGGCCTTTGTTGCGGGACTCACGCTTGAGATAGGATTATTGATCATGTTTGACCTGTTCATCAAAGGCAAGATTAATCACATGCCGGAACCTTACCCCATCGAAACCCTTCTTGCATGGGAAAAGGAACAATTCGGAGTGGACCACCGTCAAATAGGAGAACTGGCGCTCAGGTATTGGAAGTTCCCTGAAAAGATCCTCGAATGCCAGAATGTTCACCTCTGTGAAGAACCGCGGGCCGATGTTCAGCCCCTGGCGCTGCTCTGTGACACGGCTCGCAGGTTCTCTTATCTTGTCAGCGAAAAAACGGCTGCATGGCATGTTGTATTTACCGAAACCGAGACGATATCCGGTATTAAAAGCTCTGTACTTACACCACTCCTTGTGACAGCATTCGAGGAGGTAGAGCAGATTTCAGGAAGCTTGAAAGTGGAAATGAACAGAGAACTGGATATCATCCAACTTTTAGAGAAGGCGGAACACACACTTCAAGTGCTGCAGAACACAATGGCGGAGTGGACCCAATTCGCACTCGACGGGCAAGGCCCGGACGGACCGAAATCGACTTCTCCAGTGAAGAGATACTCACTGACGGAAAAACTGCAGATAGTTGCTGTTGAAATAAAAAAACCACTGTCAATCATACGGGAGTTTATCGATAACCTGATCCCCGCAGTCAATCACGGCTCAAGTGAGTGGTCCCACGTGCAGGCATTTAGTGAAGAGGTAAAGAAGGTCGAGCAGGCAGTCTTGCTGCTGAAATAAAGCTAAACTCGCTTTGAACACTGTCTGAGTATTAGAGCAGACGTTTTTTTCTTGCTTGACAATTGTAACACCCCTGTAACATGTGCGTTGTATAATCAGGTTGATATGATATTTATAGTCAGGCAGGAGAATTTCAGTTGTCATAAACGTAAAAACCTTGACCCGGCAGTATTCATACAATGAAGGAGCGTTTCGATGCCTAATGTACGTATCAAATGGTCTTTTGAAAACAGCAACGTCAGCGCTGCCGGCGAAAAAAAAACCTTATCTCCAGACAAACATGAAATTCAGGAACTCCTGTCTCAGGACTGTTTTACTGTTCACTACCAACCAATATTTTCATCGAAAGACGGCTCTGTTTTCGGGTATGAAGCCCTCGCAAGAATAAAGGACACGGGAAAGTCTTCTTCGATCGAAATCAGGAGCCTGTTCAAGAAGGCAGCGGAATACGGCCTGGTCTCTCAACTGGATGTTCGCTGCAGGGAAAACGCCCTGAGGAACGCTGCCCAGCTGGCCCTGATGAATACCGGCGCTCTTCTTTTCATTAACATCTGCCCGGAGGCCCTGCTCCAGGATTTCGACGACGTATGCAAGATCGACATTATCATGGAAGAGTTGGGGTTACAGAAGAACAAAGTTGTTCTTGAAGTGAACGAAGAAAATGCTATCAGTAATTTTACTTTCTTCCAGAAATCCATCAATTACTACAAGAAGAACGGCTACAAACTCGCCATCGATAATTTCGGGGCAGGATACGGCGGATTAAAGATGCTTTCAGTCATCGAACCCGATTTTGTAAAGATAGACCGCCACTTCATCTCGAACATCGACAAAGCCATTGTGAAATTCAATCTCGTGGATGCGGTGACTACCGCATGCCACCGCATGGGCATAAAGGTTGTAGCCGGGGGCATCGAGTCGAAGGAAGAACTGGAAGTGCTTCTGAACCTCGACTGCGAACTGCTGCAGGGCTTCCTGCTCGGTATGCCTTCCCCGTCCCTCGCCGGCAAAACCATAATAATGGATGATTTCACCAGCTCTCCCAGAAACCTCAATTTCTCACGGGGAGATGAATCTTTTATCTCTGACATCGTTTCCTACGTGCAGCCCCTGTCACTTACTGCTTCAGTGCCGGACGCATTCAACCGCTTCATCAATGACGAAGAACTTTCCCTGCTTCCTGTTGTTCAGGAGGAAAGAGTGGCTGGGATACTCTTCAGAACGAGTTTTCTCGAAAAACATTTCCTCGGTAAACTGAGTTACGGGATGCACCTGAACAAGTATAAGGATGTTTCACATGTCATGGAACAGCAGTTCATAGCTCTGGAATCCAATACGTTGCTTGAAGATGTCGCCAGGAAAATCAGGTCAAAAAAGTTCAGGTCCCATTACCACGATATTTGCGTTACGCAGAAGGGCAAGTACCTCGGCATCGTTTCCATTACAGACCTGCTGGACGCCCTCACCGAAAAGAACCTTCTGATGGCTAAAGGCTCGAATCCTCTCTCCGGACTGCCGGGAAATGAATTTATACGGAAGGAAATAGAAAGAAGGATCTCCCAGAAAATGCATTTTGACGTCTGCTATATAGATATAGACAACTTCAAGCCCTACAACGACCATTATGGTTTCGGATTGGGAGACGTGGTCATAAAAACCCTGGCGGAAATCATCAAAAACACCCTGGTGTCGAGCGGCGATGACTTATGCTTCGCAGGCCACATAGGCGGCGACGACTTCATTATCATCACCAGACCCCAGCATTCACTTTCCGCATGCCAAAGTATTATCACCGATTTCGAGCGGCAGTTGCCAGCATTCCATGGTGACGAAGATTTTCGCAGCGGACTTTATCAGTCAGAAAACCGTAAAGGAGAAATAGAATCATTCAACCTACTGGCCCTTTCCATAGGCATCGTAAGCACTGAGGTGTTCAATGTGCAATCCTTTGCACAGCTTTCCTCATTGGCAACTGAAGTGAAAAAAGCGGCGAAGATGCAGAACGGCTCTTCCATTGTCAGGGACAAGAGGCTCATGGGATAACCCGCTTTGCTCTGTTTTCTCAGTGCCCGCCTCACGCTGCTGCAGTATTAAACCGCACACCCGACCTCTTTAATTCGTCGGCAATGGCGGTCATGGCGTTGATCTCCGCCATCAAATCTCCGGTCATCTTTTCCATGTCCTTGGAGACCGACAAGGTCTTTTCGATATTCACCGACACGTCGAGGGACCCGCTCGTGTGCTCATTGACAGCATCCGCTATTTTGCTTACTTCCCTATGAGTATTCGTTATGGCATCCACTATTGATTGCAGGGCTACGCCTACTTCCCTTATATACTGGGTCGCCTTGGCCACTTCTTCCGAAGTTTTTGCCATTGAGGCCTTGGTCTGTCCGGACTCATCCCGGATGGTGATGATCTTGGCCGTTATATCCACCGTCGCCTTTATTGTTTTCTCAGCCAGCTTCCGCACTTCGTCCGCCACTACCGCAAACCCTCTCCCCTGTTCCCCGGCCCGGGCCGCCTCAATAGCTGCGTTTAAAGCAAGAAGGTTGGTCTGGTCG
>JBEKJD010000147.1:0-1909 GCA_050011415.1 Dissulfurispiraceae bacterium
AAGAAATGGATTATGACAAACTCAGAGAGGCGATGGTGGCAACACAGCTTGTTTTGCGGGGCATCAGGGACAGCCATGTACTTGATGCCATGAAAAAAGTCCCACGCCACCTGTTCATGCCTGAGGCTATCAGGGGAAGCGCCTATGATGACGTGGCACTGCCTATCGGAGAAGGGCAGACGATATCGCAGCCTTACATGGTTGCCGCGATGACTGAACTACTGGAACTGGGTGGAGAAGAAAAAGTGCTCGAAATCGGCACAGGGTCAGGATACCAGGCTGCCTTGCTGGCTGAGCTTTCACAAGAGGTGTATACGATAGAGAGGATTCCGGATCTTGCTGATAAGGCACGAGAGCTTCTTGCCGGACTTGGGTATGATAATGTGTTTGTGTTGACTGGCGACGGTTCCAAAGGGGTGGAGGAAAAGGCGCCGTTTGACAGAATAATCATTACCGCTGCCGCGCCGGAACTGCCGGAAATCATAGTGAAACAACTCAAAGATGGAGGGATAGTTGTTGCTCCTGTGGGAGACAGGTTTTCCCAGGTTTTGCTCAAAGGCCGCCTGAAAAATGGGGTCCTCGAAAAGGCATTCCAGATACCATGTGTTTTTGTACCGCTTATCGGCGAGCACGGATGGAAGGGTTAAGCACTCAAGCACTCAATGGCTTGACATATTTTGCCATGACGTGTTATTAATTACAGGCTTTAGCCGAAAAAAGTGCTTTACATCGGATTGGCACTTTATTCCCCCTGTTAAGGGTGTCCCCGGAAAGTTATCAGACTTTTTTTGGGGCGCAATGGAGGAGTCTTAAATGTCGCTTGCAACATTTAAGGGAGGGATTCACCCGCCTGATAAAAAGGAACTTTCCAAAGACAAAGCAATTTTGCCGGCAAAACCTCCCAAAAAAGTCGTTATTCCTCTATCACAACACATCGGCGCCCCCTGCAAGCTTTGTGTCGCCGTTGGCCAGGAAGTTAAGAAAGGAGAGGTTATAGGCACTCCTGAGGGTTTTGTGTCCGCACCTGTCCATGCCTCGGTATCAGGAAAGGTTGTTGCTATCAGTCAATTTCCTCTGGCCACCGGCAAAATGACAACATCTGTTGTAATCGAAAATAACGGCAACGAGGAATGGACCTCCCTCAAAGACAACCCCGACTATGCAAGGCTCTCCCCTGAAGAGCTGAAAGGAAAGGTCAAAGACGCCGGGATAGTGGGGATGGGAGGAGCTGCTTTTCCTGCCCACGTGAAGCTGTCTCCGCCAAAAGAAAAGCCTATTGATGTTGTCATACTTAACGGCGCTGAATGTGAGCCATATCTTACAGCTGATTACAGGCTTATGCTTGAACGGCCCGCAGACATTGTTGAGGGGCTGAAAATCCTGATGAAAATAGTGAACGTCGCCAAAGGCTTTATTGGAATAGAAAACAACAAGCCTGATGCTATAAAGGCAATGGAGCATGCGGTGTCCGGAGAACCGGCTATTACAGTATGCCCCCTTGAGGTTAAATACCCGCAGGGTGCTGAGAAAATGCTCATTAAGGCTGCTGTTAATAGAGAGGTTCCTGCGCGGGGTTTGCCCATGGATGTCGGGGTTGTTGTGCAGAATATCGGCACTGCCGTCGCTGTCTATGAGGCGGCGCGATACGGAAAACCTCTCATTGAGCGGGTTGTGACTGTGACAGGGGAAGGGATCAAAGAGCCGAAAAATCTTATGGTAAAGATAGGCACCCTTGTTGCGGACCTGATCGAAGAATGCGGCGGGTTCAAGTCTGAAGCTGCCAAGATTATATCCGGCGGGCCTATGATGGGCTTTTCGATCTATTCACTCGATGTTCCGGTGACCAAGGGGACATCGGGAATTCTGGTCCTGCCCGAGGAAGGTGTTTCACACGAGGAAGGTTTTGGCC
>JBEKJD010000147.1:1933-9963 GCA_050011415.1 Dissulfurispiraceae bacterium
CGAAGGAATATGACCTTTTTGACTGTTTCGAATGCGGCTCATGCACCTATGTTTGCCCGTCAAAGAGGCCGATTGTTCAGTTGATACGCCTTGCGAAATCGCAAGTAAAACCATAAGAAAACAGGCTATGGGCAAGAGGTTTTGGTAAAAGTTTTTCCTGTCGAATTGTTTTATAGGGAGTCTTGATGGAAACGGTAAAAAAAGAGCACCAACTCACTATATCAGTAAGTCCTCATATAAAAAGCGGGGAAACCACGAGCAGGATTATGTGGAGCGTGAGCGCAGCCCTCATGCCTGCTGCTGTAATGGGCGTTTATTTTTTCGGCCCTCGCGCTGCTTTTAACCTTGCCCTTGCAATTATCGCTGCTCTGGCATCCGAGTATGCTTTTCAGAAGGTGCTTAACAGAAAAGATACACTGATTGATGGGAGCGCTTTTCTTACCGGCCTCCTTCTTGGAATGAACCTGCCTGCATCGGTGCCTTTTTATATTCCGGTTATCGGGTCTTTTGTTGCTGTTGTCATAACCAAGCAGCTTTTCGGTGGTCTCGGCTTCAATGTTTTCAATCCTGCATTGATGGGAAGGGCCTTCATACTCATCTCGTTTCCGAAACTCATGACCATCTGGTCAGAGCCGACAGCGGCTTTTGTGCGCTTTGACGCAAAGACCACAGCCACACCGCTGGGAATCCTGAAAGAAGAGGGCGTGGCCCGACTCATGGAGGTTTTCGGTGATAAAATCAATCTTTACACTCAGCTTTTCGTGGGGCACCGTGCAGGCTCCATAGGTGAAACATCAGCTGTTGCCCTCCTCATAGGTGCAGCTTTTCTCTTTTACCGCGGATACTTATCATGGGAAATCCCCGTATCGTTCCTGGGGACCGCGGCAGTTATTGCATGGGTGTTCGGATCAAAAGGAGCGCTTTTTGCGGGGGACCCTCTGGTGCATCTTTTGAGCGGCGGTATGCTTCTGGGCGCTTTTTTCATGGCAACGGATTATGTTACGTGTCCCTCAGTCAAAAAGGGTCAGATACTCTTCGGCATAGGCTGCGGCTTCCTGACTATGCTTATAAGGCTCAAGGGCGGGTATCCCGAAGGAGTAATGTTTGCAATTCTTATAATGAATTGCTTCTCTCCCCTTATTGACCGCGGATTCAGGACAAAAGTATTCGGCGCCAGAAAAGAAACGCCGGCAACGGGGACCAAAAAATGACGGGCAAGGACATTATTAAAATAACCCTGAATCTTGTTATTGTATATCTTATCGGAGGGCTTATCCTTGCAGCGGTTTATGCAAAGACATCGCCGATAATGTTCAAAAATGCCGTTATAGCAAAACAGACGGCGTTGAAGGAACTGATGCCTGATGCGGACAAGATCGAAAAAATGGGCGACTGGACCATACATGAAAAAAATGCGGAATATTTTGTTGCGAGGAAAGGCGATAATATTATTGGATATATCGTAGAATCGTTCGGCAAGGGATATTCGAGTTATATAGATACTCTTATAGCAGTTGACAAGGATTTCAAGGTCCAGAGAATTAATATCATCCATCATGCGGAAACACCGGGGTTAGGGGATGAAATAGAATCAGATTCCTTTAAGGGCCAGTTCAAGGACAAAGATATGGATCATCTGAAGGTTGTCAAAACCGATACAAAGGAATTTATTCAGGCGATATCGGGAGCAACCATTTCGAGCAGGGCAGTTACCGAAGATGCAGTCAGGAATGGTGTTGACGCCCTTATCAAAGCGGTAAAGGGAGGCGAAGGGAATGTCGAGCACAAGCACAGTTAGTTATTGGGAATTAATAAAGAACGGTATTATTAAAGACAATACTATTTTTAAACTTGCGTTAAGCCTTTGCCCGTCTATTGCCGTGACAAATAAGCTTAAGAACGGTGTGCTGATGGGGTTAGCGGTATTGTTCGTTCAGGTCATGGTCAATATGACAATATCTCTGATCAGGAAAGGAATTCACCCAAAAGTACGTCTGCCTATTTTCATGCTCGTTATCTCGGGATGGGTGACCATTACTGATATGTCAATGGCCGCCTTTGCTCCCGATGTATACAAGCAGATGGGGCTCTATGTGCAACTGATTGTGGCTTTCGCCTCTATCCTTGCCCGCGCGGAAATGTTTGCGAGCAAGAACACCATCACCCCGTCTATGTTTGACGGCATAGGCATGGGGCTTGGTTTTATGTTTGCACTTACGGTAATCAGTTTTTTCAGGGAACTGATCGGCAAAGGGTCCTTGTGGGGAATCACTATAATCAACGCGAAACCTCTTTTAATAATGATACTGCCTGCAGGCGGTTTTTTTGCGGTCGGGATATTGATGGCGTTTTTTAACTGGATCGATATCCGGTTCTTTAAGAAGAGCCCGTCAACTCACTAAGGGCAGGAGGGAGACACACATGGGTCACGATTTTACAAGGCTTTTTGAACTTATCATTTCGGCATCATTAATAAATAATTTTGTCTTTACCAGGTTTTTGGGTCTCTGTATATTTTTTGGGGTCTCCAAAAAGATGGAAACTTCAATCGGCATGAGCATTACTTTTACCTCTGTTATGATGATCAGCGCCGCAGTCAGTTGGCTTATCTTTCATTATGTTATGGTGCCTCTGGATATCACGTTTCTTAAAATAATCGTATTTATAGGCATAATCGCCGGACTGGTCCAGGCCTCCGACACGATAATGCGAAAGGTGGCTCCTGCGTTATATTATAAACTTGGTATTTATCTTGCTCTGATATCGACAAACTGTATTATCCTCGCTGTGCCGTTGATCAATGCCGGCGAACATTACAGTTTTATTCAGAGCCTGGCATTTGGACTTGGCTCCGGCATCGGTTTTGCGCTTGCTCTGATCATAATGGCAAGCATAAGAGAAAAACTCGAATTGGCCGATGTCCCCGCGCCTTTCAGGGGATTGCCGATGGCCTTCGTTGTTACCGGACTGATAGCGCTGGCTTTTACAGGTTTTTCAGGATTGATAACTCTTTAATTTTGGAGCATATATGCATGATTTGCAAAAAATAATAGCCGATATAATTGGAATTTACGATCTGGCTGGTATATCTCATTTTATCCTCCCACATGTCGGGGTCGGCGGCGGGGTGGAGGCGCGGGAGCATGTCGAGATTGTCCCTTTAATAAAGTTCACACTTATTTTTCTTGCTGGTGTCAGCGTCATTTTCGGCCTTGGACTCGCTTTTGCCGCCAAGCGGTTTGCTGTTGTAATCGACCCCAGGGTGGAAAAGGTAAAAGATGTTCTGGCGCACGCTCACTGCGGCGCCTGCGGTTATGCAGGCTGCGAGCAGTACGCTGAGGCTGTGGTCAACAACCCGGATGTTTCACCCAATCTTTGTATCCCTGCCGGAGCAAAGGGAGCAGAGGCAGTGGCGCTTATAACAGGAAAAAAAGCTGACCTCAGAGAGCCCCGGTTTGCCCGAATTATGTGTCAGGGCGGGTGGAGCAAGTCGACTAAAAAGTTCAATTATGAGGGTGTTCAGGATTGCAGGGCCTCTGTCCTTGCCGGGGGCGGAGACAAGTCGTGCATTTATGGCTGCCTTGGCTATGGGACTTGCTCCCGCGTCTGCCCTTTTGGCGCCATAACAATGAGTGAAGACCATCTGCCGTTTGTCGACATGGCTAAATGTACCGGATGCCGGAAATGCGAGGCAGCTTGTCCAAAAAAGGTTATCGAAGTGCTGCCGGCTTCCAGGGCAGTTCTCGTATCCTGCCATTCAAAAGACAAAGGCGGAGATGTGAGAAAAAACTGCCAGATCGGCTGTATCGCATGTGGAAAATGTGTTAAAGTCTGTCCTTTCGATGCGCCCAAAATTGACAATAATCTGTCCCGTATTAATATCGACAAGTGCCGCGTTTGCGGCCTCTGCGCAGGTGTATGTCCTACCCATGCAATCGTAGACTTTATTCCCCACCGGCCCAGGGCGGTTGTTACCGACAAATGCATCGGATGCCAAATTTGTACTAAGGTTTGCCCGGTCAATGCTCCAAGCGGCGAGCCCAAGAAACAGCACGTTATTGCACAGGAAAAATGTGTCGGTTGCGGTATATGCACAGCAAAATGCCCTGTTCAGGCGATTGACCATACCTTTAATGCGGCTGAGGTATTTGCGGCAGCAGCAGCAAAAAAGAAAAAGGTCGAAGCAGCATAAAAAACAGGCAATAGGCCATAAGAAAAAGCAAATTTTTTTTCTTTGACCTATCACCTATTGCCCATAGCCTATAGCCTGTTATTCTTGACATTTATGTCGTTTTTAGGTTACAAATATACCCGTATGAAGAGAATTCACTTTTTAACCGGAGTCGTTTTTCTTTTGGGCGCGATTGCTTTGATAGCAGCATCGGCCTTTGCAGATATAACAAATTCCCTGCCCCTGGATCAGGAGAATCTTCCCGAAAATCTGGTTGAAAAGCCGTTGGTATTGCCTATTCAATTACTGCCCGGCGCTCAGGCTGATCCCATAGATACAATAGCTTCAACAGAAACAACATCTGCAACAGAAACAAGATCTGACAAGGAGGTCGCAGTTCTTCCTCAAACTGCGCCCAACCAGGCAGTCAACGATACTGTTTCCGGCGTTACTTCACCTGCCGGGAACAAGAAGTTTCCCGCAGCTATGGCTGAAACAGATAAGCAGGGCAAGGATAAGGCCCCACTCAATGAGGATTCATACACATCAAATGAAACCGCACTGAAAGCAGTAGGGAAAAGCGTCAGTCTCTTCAAAGATAGAATTAAAGAAAGGTTTTCTCTCTATCTTGAGAGGTCGGCCCAATATATAGAAATAATGAAAGAAATTCTGAGGGAAAAGAAACTTCCTGAAGAGCTTGTATTCCTGCCTATTGTGGAAAGCGGTTTTAATCCAAACGCATATTCCAGGGCCAGGGCAGTCGGCCCATGGCAATTTATTGCTTCTACGGGAAAACGTTACGGACTGGTAATTGATTGGTGGCGTGATGAACGCAAAGATCCCGTAAAGTCGACCATGGCGGCTGCGGAGTATTTGAAAGACCTTTATAAAATGTTCGGCTCCTGGAACCTCGCCCTTGCCGCTTATAATGCAGGGGAGGGAAAAATTTCAAAAGCGCTGAGGAGAAGTGATTCGGATAATTATTGGTCGCTTCTCAATACGAAGCAGATACGGAATGAAACGAAAGAGTATGTGCCGCGTTACATTGCTGCTGCAATGATCGCCAATACGCCTGAGGAATACGGCTTTAATAATCTTGATTACCGCGAACCGCTCGAATATGATGAAGTGACTATCATCTCGCCGCTCGACGTTGATATCATAGCAAAATGCGCTGAGTGCACAGAAGGAGAAATCAGGGAATTAAACCCTGAGCTCAGGAGATGGAGTACGCCGCCAAATGTCCTGAGATACACGATAAGAATTCCGGCCGGCAGTAAGGATATTTTTGTTCAGAACCTTGCTGCAGTACCAAAAAAAGAGCAGTTTACCGTTGAGCAGTATACTCTGAAAAAAGGCGATACTATAAAGAAGATTGCGAGGAAGACAGGCATACCCAGCGCAACTATTGTCGCAATGAATTCCCTCAACGGGTCTGAACATCTGGGCACAGGCCATATGATTGCTCTTCCGCCTAAAGGGAAATTTTCCCCTGACACCGATGACAGGGCCTCGACACATAACGCACTGATACATAAAACATCGAGACATAATGCACTCATGCGTAACGCATTGACACATAACGCATTGATGCATAAAGTCGCCTACAAGAAGAAGATAACGAGCAGGCACTCCGGCAAAAAGATCAATAAGCGTTCTCCGGGAAAAATTGTTAAAGCAAAGGGCAAGAAAAGAGTCAGGGCCAACAGAGCTTGACATCCCGAAATAATACAGCTTGCAGGGTCCCGGGACATAGGTCATAGTTTTTTGTTAACCCCCTATTATGCTTATTTTCCCTTTTGCAAGGTAGCCTTTACCTATGCGGTTTAAGGTATAGTAATATATGCTGTTCGATGATCTGGACATTCCGGATGCCGTTCTTAAAGGGATTAAGGCCTCAGCGTTCTCTGAGTGCACGGCAGTACAGGCTGCTACACTTCCCGATGCTTTGAGAGGTTTTGATATTGCTGCTCAGGCCCAGACGGGCACAGGGAAGACCGCAGCCTTTCTGATTGCTGTTTTCTCTCGCATGCTCACACAGCAGCCATCAAAACCCGGGCCTTCACCGCGTACTCTCGTCATAGCCCCGACGCGCGAACTTGTGGCCCAGATACATGCTGAAGCCCTCATTATCGGCCAGTTCACAGGGTTAAAGATTATTCCTGTATTCGGGGGCATGGACTACAATAAACAGAGGACTGCCCTCAAGCAAGGGGCTGACATGGTCATCGGCACCCCAGGCCGTCTTATTGATTACCTGAAGCAGGGAATATATAGTCTTAAGAAGACCGAATTCCTGGTGATCGATGAGGCTGACCGTATGTTCGATATGGGGTTTATCAAAGATCTCCGCTTCCTGTTGCGGAGGATGTCGCCATATACCAAACGACAGAGCATGCTCTTTTCAGCAACGTTATCATACCGTGTTATGGAGCTTTGTTATGAATACATGAACCTCCCGGAAAAAGTCACCATCACTCCTGAACAGATCACCGTGAAGAAGATCCAGCAGGAACTCTACCATGTGGGAATGTCGGAAAAACCCGGCTTGCTGCTCGGGATATTGCGGAGCAAGGGGGCCGACCGCGTCCTGGTCTTCGCCAATATGAAAATAACTGCTGAACGGCTGGAAAGACTGCTCAAGGCAAACGGTATAAAAGCAGCCGCAATTACGGGTGACATTCCACAATTAAAGCGTACGGATATCCTTTCCCGGTTCAAGGCAGGAACGCTCCCCGTACTGGTGGCTTCGGATGTGGCCAGCCGGGGTCTCCACATCGAAGGGGTTACGCACGTAATCAATTATGACCTGCCTCAGGACAGCGAGGACTATGTCCACCGCATCGGCAGGACTGCCAGGGCAGGAGCAGAGGGCAAGGCAATCAGCTTTGCGTGCGAGCAATATGTATATGCACTTGAAGATATAGAAAAATACATCAAAGAAAAAATTCCGGTGGTCCCGGTGGAAGACAGCCTTATAGTAAAGGACTACAGAAAGCCTGAGAAAAGAAAAAAGGGACAGGCTGCTTTTTCTGCCAGAACCAGAAAGTAGCCTGCCCTACTATGTACCAAGCCGTGATTTTGCCTCACTGACCATCTGAGATTTCGGGAATTTGGCGATAAGCTCGTTGTATTTCTTTTTGGCTTCTTCGCTCCTGCCCATTGATTCCAGTGTCTTACCGCTTTCCATGAGTGCAAGGTCCTGCAGCAGGGCATCCTTGGTGTTTGCCATAATGTCAAAAGTATTTATGGCGGTGTTAAGGTCACCCTTTCTGATATAGGTCATCGCCATCTTGTAATAGGCAAGCGAAGAAATTTTAGGGTCAGGGTATTGTTCAATCACTTTTTTAAGAGTTTTAATTGTTTCATCGAGATTGCCGAGCGCATAGTTGCAATTTGCGACATAGAGAAGGACAGATGGACTCTTTTTTGCGGAGTAGGAAGCATTGAATTTAGCAAGGGCATCTTTATAACGATCAGCAGGGGAAGAGTATTGCGCCGGATATGAGCCGGCCAATATTTTATATGCATCATATTCCAGGTCTGCTGCTTTGCCTGCATTTACACGATTATAAATAAAGAAGGCACTGACAGTTATTATTATCAGGCCAAATGCAATAAGGGCATAAACAAGGTTTCTCTGCTGGTCTCTAAGCTTTTTCCGTATATCGGAAACGGCCTCGCCGAGGTCGCCGTCTTTTTGTGTTTTCCTGAAGATTCTCTTCTTGATTGCTTTGGGCATCTATTCCCCTCCTCTTATTTGTGTTGTATATATCCTAAAGCCTTCTCAACGAGTGCGCGGGCATGTTGAAATACGCGTTCAACTGCATTGCTGTCAATCCCTGCACTGAGCAGCACA
>JBEKJD010000148.1:0-8007 GCA_050011415.1 Dissulfurispiraceae bacterium
CCGGATGCAAACCCGAATATATGCCTGTGTTGATCACAGCCATGGAGGCCCTTCTCTCACCTGGGGCGAACTGGCGCGGCTCGGCAACATCAACGGGCTCCATAGGGGCGCTCGTGATAGTGAACGGTCCGATTGTAAAAGAGATCGGACTTGCCTACAGCCAGGGAGCTGCGAGCAGAATGCACCATGCCAATGCTTCTCTCGGTTATGCCATTGATTTAATCGCTGCCGTTGTCGGCGGCTCAAAGCCTCCATCTCCGAAGAAGAGCACTCTTGGCTCACCTGCGGATTTTGTTGCCTGGGTCTTTGGCGAAAATGAGGATGCCCTTCCTAAAGGCTGGCAGCCTTACCACGTTGACAAGGGGTTTAAAAAGACAGAGAGCGTGGTGACTGTGATGGGCATATGGCCTCCTGTAAATGTGGTGGACTTATGGAGCGCCACTCCTGAAGAACTTTCGAACTGGTTCAGCCATGCGGTCTCTCCGTTACTCAGCATAGGTGGCCCCTGTTGGGCAAGCCAGATGGAACAGCCCCATATAATAGGGCTGGGGCCTGAGCATGCGGAGATATATGCAAAGGCCGGCTGGACAAAAGATCAAATCAGGGAAGCAATATGGAAAAAGGCCCGTATTCCTTTTTCCTCCTGGGCAAAGGCATGTCCCAATCAGGCTGCTTTTAAGGAGAAATTCGGAGAAGTTACCCAGGATACCCTTGTCCCGATCACCCTTAAACCGGAATATTTACAGATTGTTATTGCAGGAGGGAAAGGGCAGCATTCTCACTATTTTGCTCCATTCCCGGGTAGTAATCCGGTAAGTAAAATTATCACAAAATAAGCAGTGGGGGAGTCCTTAATGGGATCTATCTGTCCAGGACTTCCCTGACTTTTCTCAGGAACCTGTCAGGTGTAATCGGTTTTAGAATTAAGTCGGTATCTGCTTTAAGGAGCCCCTTTTCCATAATAATATTGTCAGTGTATCCGCTCATGAATATTACCTTTGTATAGGGGTTGAGACTCTTTATCTCGTCATAGGTCTCCTTCCCATTTTTTACCGGCATTATGACATCAAGCAGAACAAGGGACACATTCTCCCTATTGTTCTTGTATTGTTTTACCGCATCCTCTCCGTTTTCAGCCTCTATTACGCTGTAGCCGTGCTCTTCAAGGCTTAACCTCAGGACTTTCCTTACCCCTGGATCATCTTCGGCGATCAGTATTGTTTCGCCCTTACCCAAAATAAGGGGCTGTATTGACTCAGTTGTCACTTCCCCCTCCCCGAGGGTTTTCAGCGGTAAGTAAATTTTGAAGGTTGTACCAAGCTCGGGCTCGCTGTAAATATTAATGTATCCATCATGTCCTTTGACAATGCCATAGACTACCGCCAACCCAAGTCCTGTGCCTCTCCCCATTTCCTTTGTGGTAAAGAAGGGCTCGAATATTCTTTGTCGGGTCGCTTCATCCATGCCTTTCCCTGTGTCTGAAACGCTTATCATCGCATACATGCCCGGCTGTACGTATCCATGTGTTGTCATGAATTCCTTGTCAAGCCAGATTTGGTCGGTTGTGACACTTAAGACGCCTCCCTGCGGCATTGCGTCCCTCGCATTTGTTGCAAGGTTCATCAAAACCTGCTCAATATGGTGCGCATCAGCAAGGACCGGTATAGCTCCGGGCTGTAACATGGTTTTGCATGAAATGTCCTCCCCTATTATCCTCGTCAGGAACTTTTCCATCTTTTTAATGATCTCGTTCAGGTCCACGTATGTCTTTTCGCTTATCTGTTTCCTGCTGAAAAGAAGCAGGTCCTTTGTAAGATGCGCCGCCTTTTCCGCGCCATCAAGCATCTGTTCGATATTTATCCGCTGGGGGTCGTCTTTTGCCATGTTCATCAGGGCAAGACTTCCATAACCCATAATGGCTGTAAGGATGTTGTTGAAATCATGGGCCACGCCGCCGGCAAGCTGTCCGATTGCCTCCATTTTCAGGGATTGGCGCAGCTGGTCTTCGAGTTTCTGTTTTTCTGTGACGTCAACAAGCGTTTCGATCGCTGTAATAACCTCGCCTGAAGGATCTAATGAGAAGGGATACGCTTTTGTCTCGCAATAAATTGTACGTCCCTTCGAATTTTCATGTTTATGAATGGTCGAGAAGGACTTACGGGTCTCAAATACTCTTCTTAACGGACACTCGTTCCCCGACCCGACACAGGGTGCGGATATATGATGGGAAACTTCATAACAGTGCTTGCCGGTTATCTGTTCAAGAGGCATCTCGACCATCCTGGAGTATGTCATGTTAGCGGACAGGATACGGAAGTCACGGTCAATGATAATGAATCCTTCATCAACGTGTTCAAGGATGTTTTTAATTAATTCCTCGCTCTTCAGCAGCGCCCCCTGTATCTTCTTGCGTTCAATTGCAAAATTTATAGAGCGTGCGAGAAGGTCTTTATCCACCCTCCCTTTGACCAGAAAATCCTGCGCGCCTTCTTTCACAGCCTGGATACCCACGGCTTCATCTGCAAGGCCCGTCAGCACAATAATCGGCGCTTCCGGTCTGATTTCATTTATTTTTGTGAGCGTAGCAAGCCCCTGGCTGTCAGGGAGCCCGAGGTCCAGCAGGATGATGTGGAAGCCATCCGATTTTATTTTCGCAATTCCTGATGACAATCTATTAACGCATTCCAGCTCGAACCGGACATTAGCTTCCTTAAGCATTTCTTCCAGCAGACGAGCGTCACCGGGATTGTCCTCAATCAGTAATATTCTTATCGCTTTGTCCATTCTCATTTACTGCCATTCGGCAGTTTTACAATCGTGAGCCAGAAATCCTCTATCGATTTTACGACAGTCAGGAACTGGTCCAGGTCAACAGGCTTGGTTATGAAACAGTTCGCATAGTTATTGTAGCTCCTTATAATGTCCTCTTCATCCTTGGAGACAGTAAGTATTACAACCGGGATGCGCTTCAAATCGTCATCCGACTTGACTTCTCTGAGCACCTCATGCCCGCTTTTTTTCGGCATGTTCAGGTCCAGAAGTATCATATCCGGCCTCGGAGCATCCTTATAAACTCCCTGTTTCCGAAGAAAGGCCATGGCCTCGACGCCGTTGTTAACAACATGAAGATCATTTCTGACCTTCGCTTCTTTCAAAGCCTCTTCTGTTAGTCGTACATCTCCGGGATTGTCCTCAACGAGCAGTACTTCAATCGGCCTTCCCTTCAGCTGGTCATTCATGCTGTCCTGTCCTCCTTTATTGGAATAGTAAAATAAAACGTCGTCCCCTTTCCTGTTTCCGACTCGAACCATATGCGGCCGCCATGCCGTTCGATAATTCGCCTGCAAAGCGAAAGCCCTATGCCTACACCCCGGTACTCCTTACCGTGCAGCCTCTGGAAAATGTTGAATATTCTGTCTTCGTATTCCTGGTCGATGCCTATACCATTGTCCCGAACAGAAAAGACCCAGTCCGTCCCTTCCAATACCGCCGAAACATGGATCCCGGGCGGATCATCCCGTCTGAATTTTATGGCATTTTCCATAAGGTTCTGGAATACCTGAACAAGCTGTACAGCGTCAGCTTTGACAACCGGAAGACGGTCAGCGGTTATTAAGGCGCCGCTTTCCTCAATAGCTATTTTCAGGTTCGATATGGCATAGCCGAGGACTTCCGACGAGTCCACTTCTTCAAGCGGCTTGCCCTTTGTTTCTATACGCGAATAAGCCAGAAGGCCTATGATCATATTCTGAAGCCTGCCTGCTCCTTCCACAGCAAAAGCGATAAACTCATCAGCGTCTTTGTCGAGCTTACCTTTGTAGCGCCGCTCGATCAGCTGCAGGTAACTCGCTATCATTCTCAAAGGCTCCTGAAGATCGTGGGAGGCGATATAGGCAAACTGCTTAAGCTCTTCATTGGACCGGCGAAGTTCCGAGACCGTTTTTTCTATTTCCTTATGTGCCTCCTTCAGTTCGGTGTTGAATGCAATTTCTTTTTCATATTGTTCGCGATAAAAAAGCACATTTTGCTTCTTCCACCATAAAGCGATGCCCAGCCCCGAGGATATGATAAGTATTATAATAGTAATCGATACACCAAGAGCATTTCGCCTAAGCGGCTTATATACCTCATCCTTGTCAATTTTTGCGACGATAAACCACGGGGAATCGGGAATACCGTCTACAGACGCGAAGACCGGCTTGCCCCGGTAGTCGATCCCCTCGGTGAATTCCCTCTTGCCGAGCACAGCCATGGCCGCAGGCAATTCGCTTTGGCTGAGAGGGAAGCGCAGGGAAAGGGCCGTGTCTTTCCGGTGCCTGAGTTCATTAATGAATACGACATCATTTCCCTCGCGCCTGATCAGCAGCGTCTCGGCTGTTCCGGATGGTACAGGCCACGTCTGGATAAGCGGATATAAGAATCTGTTCGGATCAATGATCAGCAAAAGCGCTCCTGCCGGACGGCTGTTCGGGAGAAGCACCGGGACAATGAGGGCGATATATATGGTTTTGGACAAGTCGGTCCTGCGGATATCAGTTAACACAACCTTCTCTGAATTAATCGCCTCCATCACCATGTTCTTTGAGGCCGATTCAATATCCGTTGCAGTTGAATCAACGGACAATGCCGTCTTTCCATTTGCGTCGACCAGAAAAATCTCACTGTAATCTCCATTCTTTTTAAGTGACAGCATCCAATCCAGGAGGTCCTTCCTGATATCAGTTTTTCGGGGACTATCAAGAAATTCCTCGATGTGCCTTGTAATGATCCGGCTGCCCATAATGACCTGTCCTTCTGCAAGCCGTTCCTTTCTCCAGCTTGCTATTTGTCCGACTTTCAGGACAGTTATGGCAACAAGATCATTCTTGATATTTTTAACAAAATTGGCCTTCTGTTTTTCATAATACAGATACCCGGCAGCGATAATCCCTATCATGAGAAAGGCAAAAACTATAAAAACTCTATGCAGTACATCAAGTGGGCCGGATTTTGCCGCCATTATAAATGAATCTCCTCATCCAAATGCTTTATTGCTTCCTAAGATAATTATAGACCTTTTTTTGGTTATGAGGAAATAATCGGCTGAGCTGACTGAATTGCAGGCCATTTTATATTTTTCCTGACTTTGATATTATATAAATAGATGGTTAATGACATGTTCAGGATGTATAGGAATGAATAGGAAAAAGGCCGCCATTGTCCCTTATCTCATGCTCCTGTTTGCGCTTATCGGAACAGCCGACGCGTTTTATGATTCTTATAAGATATACAATAGCCAGATGTTGTGGTGTCCTCAAAGTATGGACGGATGCAATACCGTTGCCAACAGTCCGTATGCGCGCATCTTCGACGTGCCGCTGGGGTATTTCGGCGTTATCTTTTATTTGTACATGTCCGCATTGGCGGCACTCCTCGCATTCGACCCGTTCTCGCGCGGTTTGCGCCTGGGCGCTCTTATCTATACTGCGACAGGCGTGTCTTTCTCAATATACTTTTTGTACCTTGAGGTTGCCGTTATCCACGCTTTCTGCATTTACTGTATGATATCCGCCGTGATGACGCTTCTTCTTCTCTTGGCTGCGCTTGCGCACTTCAGAGCGACGCGCCCTCCGGCGGTCCCGGGCTGATTTGTTCTGTTCATTTATCGATGCATCTGGGCTATTAGTAATTTCCTGTGCTGCAACTGGTCAGAAAGGCTTCCGTTATACTTTCCTTTTTCCAAATCTCCATTTTCTTCATTAACTTTTATATCTGTGGTATCCGCATTTCCCGCTAATTTTACCGGGATAAACTTGATGTCGTTCATATAAAAGAATTGTTGTCCATCTTTAACTGACTCTTTTATGGCTGATCTAATATCGAAGAAGGCCATTTTATACCCTGTTTCAAAGACACCGCTGAAATTTACCGCAACAAGCCAACCTGCTATAAATGCAGGCAATCCTATTGCAAGAAACACGCATATTACTTTTTTGTATAATTTGACCTGAATGTTTTCCATTGAAGACCTCCTTATTGCCCCCCTGAATGAGTGTGGGGGGAACTGTTGTTTATTTCCATCTGTATACTCCAGCACTTGATTAACAGGCTTAGGACAGGAGTGCGCTTACTGTTTGCTGGGACCATCAAATAATCTTAACTATATTTCCAAGTCTACACCATATTTTAATGACAGGCAATCAACTGTCGGTTTAAACCATACGAAGATGATGCGCAGTTATTTCGGCCTTAGCACAACAATACCCGGTTTGGCAGTGACGTAACTTTTAAAATCCTGGTCGATCACAGTTTTCTGCGATTTTACGGATGAGGCATGCCTCAGATATGTTTCTCCCCTGGTTTTGATAAAAATACCGACGTGAGAGACATCCAGACCCGAAGTGCCTGAATAGATGCCGATATAGTCGCCTGTTTTCAGATTATTAACGACCCTGTCAGTCAAAGTAAAAGAGGGGATATAGGAGATTTCACGCCCGTAAGGCTCAATCCCGCAGAGAAAGGCTGTTCCGTCATCTTTTTTATTTAATTGTTTCCTCACCAGCACTGTTTTTTGACCGCCTGCAAGTCTGGTGACATCATCGACAAAATCCCGGTTGAATTCACTCCAATCCGTAAAAAAATGTTTTCTCGCCGTAAAGGCGACTTTCCCCGAGCGGTATCTTATCTTCTTCAGACATTTTTCGAATTCCTGAAAAGAGCCTGACAGGCGCATGGCTTCGACATACTCAATAAAGGTAAAACAGTCTACTCCCTGAAAATTTATAACAAAGACCTCCGGAGTGCGGGAATCGCCGGTCAGGGTTGATTCTTTATAAGCGACGCCGAGAAAAAACGAGGAAATGTAACGTATGCGTTTCCCGGGTGTAATGTACGAAGAGGATTTTCGCAGCATATTGTCCAATGAGTCACGTGTCCATTTTCCTAAAAGTTCCACTCTTTCCTCTATGTGTGCAAGTTATATTTGTCGGATATAATGTAACACCCGAATCCAGCGATAAGAAGACCACTCTTCTGCTCAGGTGCTCAGTGTTGACCGTTCTAAGCTCATTTTGCTACAGCCGTGAAACTCGCTCCTTTGGGACTCAAACAGTCACGGCTGCTTCACGCGCCATTTCGCTAAGAACGGTTACCAACCCTGAGCAATTCGCCAGAGTGTTCTTCTTATCGCTGGATTCGGGTAACAATAAATTATTATCTTTATGGACACCATTACGTTCATAGGGGCAACAGGAACAATATCGTTGATGCGATGTAGGGTATAATAGGTTATGTATAATACTATTTTGCTGCGGGGGTAGTCAAGGGAATTCAAACTTTGCAAGGGGGGTTGGTATTGCGGAAAAACCTAAGCTTAGTATGTACTGGGCAGCAGCATGCGGCGGGTGTGAAATCGCACTCGTGAACATCAATGAAAAAATCCTCGATGTGGACGCGAACTTTGATTTTATGTTCTGCCCGTGCCTGCTGGATACAAAGTATAAAGATATTGAAGCATTACCGGACGGAGACATACTGATCACTCTCTTCAACGGCGCGATAAGGACTGAAGAAAATGAACATATGGCGCACCTGCTGCGCAGGAAATCAAAATTGCTTATCGCATTCGGCTCATGCTCATACGAAGGCTGCATCCCCGGGCTCTCAAACCTGCACAAAAGGGAAGACCTCCTGAAAACAGTCTATCTCGACAACCCGTCTATTGACAATCCCTCAGGAATTATACCGAAACCGGAAACAGACGTTCCCGAAGGCAAAATCCATATCCCGGCATTTTATGACACAGTTAAGACCCTTGCCCAGGTTACTGACGTGGATTATTTTATACCAGGATGTCCGCCGGAGCCGCCCCAGATATGGGCGGTTGTGGAAACTGTGCTGAACATCCTTAAAACAGGCTCGCCTCTCCCTCCGAAGGGGACCATTCTCGGCGCCGGGAAATCCTCAGTCTGCGAAGAGTGTGAAAGGAAAAAAGAAGATAAAAAGATAAAGAAGTTCTACAGGACATAT
>JBEKJD010000149.1:0-8005 GCA_050011415.1 Dissulfurispiraceae bacterium
GATTCCACTGCGGCTATTTCCGGCTCTTTCGGACTGGTATATTCGCTTGCAAACTCTTTAGAAGGCGTGCCCATGCTTTTTGATAATATCCTCCCGGAACCTCTCAGGCTGACCGGGTCTTTTTTCGGCGTCCATTTTCTGATCTGCGGCAGTTCGGCCTTTTCAACCCTGTCCTCAAGGCCGGTAGCGATTACCGTGACCCTCACTGCATCGTCCATATCAGGATTTATGACCGCGCCAAGAATAATATTGGCCTCATCATGAGCGGAATCATGAATCAGGGATGCAGCCTCCTGAACAGAATCAAGCGACATGGTCAGGCCGCCTGTAATGTTGATCAGAATACCTTTTGCGCCTTCAATTGATGATTCTTCCAGGAGAGGATTGGATATCGCCTTTTTGGCAGCCTCAAAGGCACCCTTTTCGCCTTCCCCGTTGCCCATGCCGATTACAGCCCTGCCGGAATTTTCCATTACCGTTCTGACATCGGCGAAATCAAGGTTTATAAGGCCGGGCACAAGAATCAAATCAGATATCCCCTGTATCGCTTGTCTCAGGACATCATTGGCAATTAAAAAAGATTTCAGCAAGGGAGTTCCTTTCTCAACTACGAGGTGTATCCGGTCATTCGGAATAACAATAAGAGTATCGACAGTCTTCTTAAGCTCTCTTATACCCTCTTCTCCGTTCAATGAACGCTTCCTGCCCTCATAATAAAAAGGCCTGGTTACAACTCCGACAGTGAGAATCCCCTGCTCCTGCGCCAGATTTGCGATGACCGGTGCGGCGCCGGTGCCTGTGCCGCCGCCCATGCCCGCTGTAATAAATATCATATCTGCGCCTTCGACCACGCTCATGAGGGAATCCTTATCATCAATAGCCGCCTGTCTCCCTATTACAGGGTTCGACCCGGCTCCAAGGCCTTTTGTCAGCGATTCGCCGATCTGCACTTTGACAGGGGCGAGGGATGCTTCGAGATGCTGCCTGTCAGTATTGACAGCTATGAATTCTATGCCGAAGATATCGGCGGAAACCATGCTGTTTATGGCATTTCCTCCTCCTCCTCCAACACCGATGACCTTTATCTTGGCAACCAGTCTGCTCACATCATCCAATTGAAACATACAAGCCTCCCTCTTTATTTTCCCCCCGTTATTTTCCTGAACCAACCGGCCATCTTGGCAATAATCTTATTTAAAACATTAGAAGAGAATGCGGACCCCTCGACCGGCATCAACGACCCGGCCCCGTATAACACAAGTCCTATACCCGTGGCATATACCGGTGTATTGAATTCTCCTTTCAGCCCCTGAATTCCGGCAGGCCCGCCTTCAGGCCCCCTGACTTCATTGGCCGCACGCACAGGGTACCCGATCCTGACCGGCATCGAGAGAATGGCCTCAGCCATCCTGTCAAAACCTGACAGCAGAGATGAGCCTCCGGTGAGTATGACCCCTGAAACAGCAATACCGCTGCCCTGAAAAGCCTGCATTTCCTGTTTTATAAGCTCAAGCAGTTCTTCGCCCCTCGGCTGAAGTATCTCGGATATATATTTTCCCGGGATAGTCCTCACCTGGCCGTCAATGGCAACAACATCAACTTCGGCATTATTGTTAATTCCCGATGAAGGTGGGTAAGACGCAACAGCCCCATATTTCTTTTTTATTCTTTCCGCCTCGGGAAAGGGGACTCTCAACCCTACGGAAATATCATTGGTAAACTGATTGCCCCCGATGCCGAGGACCGCCGCATGTCTGAGCCATCCGTCTTTGTAAAGAGCTATATCAGTAGTGCCGCCGCCGATATCCACAAGCATGACACCCATGTCCCGCTCATATGAAGTAAGAGTGGCCTCCGCCGAGGCGAGCGGCTGCAGGACTATATCAACAACCTCCAGCCCTGCCCGTTCGCAGCATTTAAGAAGGTTTTGCACTGAAGTGACCGCTCCGGTAACAATGTAGACCTTTACTTCGAGTCTTACACCCGCCATTCCGACCGGATCTATTATCCCGTCCTGCCCGTCAAGGATAAAATCTGTTGGAAGTACATGGAGTATTTCCCTGTCGAGAGGAACGTAAACTGCGCTGGCGGAATCTATAGCCCTCTCTACATCTTCGCGGGTCACTTCTTTTCCCTTGATCCCGACAGCGCCATAGCTGCTGAAGCTCTTTATATGGCTGCCGGCAATACCAACATACACTTCCCTTACACCGGTCCCTGTCATTTCCTCAATATCGTCCACTGCCTTTTTTATGGAATTTGCAGTGACTTCAATATCGATCACAACGCCTTTCTTCAATCCATTTGACGGATGGCTGCTGACCGCAAGGATTGCAATGCCGTCTTCACGCACCTCTCCCATAATGGAACATATCTTAGTTGTCCCTACATCAAGTCCGACTATCACATTTCCGCTGCTAATTTTTTTTCTTCTTTCCATTGTAATGCACTGTCTCTATTGTTGCGTTGCCCAGGTTCTCCTGCTGCGCCGGCTTAACAATTATTTTGTTTGCAAACCTGAGGTCTATATACTCTACGGTCATGTTTCTCTTTTGTATTTCATCCCTGACAAACTCAAGTCTCTCCAGTTTCTTCTCAAAATCACCCTTGCCGACCTTGATTACTATTTTATCAATTTTCAGCATGATATCTTCAGGTCTCTGTCCTGAAATTTCAACATCCCCCTGGTATGATACCACTCTCCTGTCATGAAGGACCCCTGCAAGTCTTACCGCCTCGCCATAGGTTTCCCTGTTCCTCACAGGATCGATGTCTTTGATCACAGGGAGGAGCAGGATAGCGCCCTCTTTCATCTGCTCAAGGACATTACCCTCGTTATCTATCAAAAAGGGTCTATCGGCAAGGATCAGCAATGCAACCGGCACACGTTCCGTCACTCTGACAAGTACCCTGCCTGATAATTCTTTCCGGACAACGGCATCCTTGATCCACGGAGACTGCTTAAGTCTCATGTAAATATTTCTGCCGGAAACACCGAAAAGTTCGCTGTTTTTGCTGATCCTGATCAGGTTGCTCAACTCCTCATTTTTAAGATGGCGGTTCCCTATAAAAGATATTTCTGTCACGGGCAAGAGCTGCTTCATGAGAAAAAGAGAAGCAATGCACAGCGCGACGGCGACCAGCGGGGGTATAATCAAATAGAGGAACCGCTTCTTTTCTTTCCTTCTCTGCAGTGTCCTGATATTCCGTATCGCCATTTGCCTCAAATCCGGTTATGCGTACAGCGATGATGCAAGTATCTTCTCAATAAGATCCGGAAACCCGATTTCCGCAAACCTCGCTATTTTAGGCAAAAGGCTTGTTTCGGTCATTCCCGGGATCGTATTGACCTCAAGCAGAAAGGGATTATTGGACTCATCCAGTATAAAATCAACCCGGGTCGCTCCCCTGCACCCAAGCGCGTTGTGCGCCTTAAGAGCCAATACTTTAAGAGTATCATACGCCAAAACATCTATTTCAGGCGGCAATATGTAGCTTGTAAGTCCCGGTGTATATTTTGCCTCGTAGGAATAAAACTCCCGCGAGGGTCTCACCTCGACTCCGCCGAGCACAATTTGATCGAGAAGGCCCACCTGTATCTCTCTTCCTTTTATATAGCGCTCGACAAGAACTCTTTTGCCGTACGCAAATGCCTCCTTTAATGCGTCCGCCAACTCCTCCTCACCCCTCACTATGCTGACCCCAATGCTCGATCCCTCAGTCGCAGGCTTGACTACCCATGGCATCGGGAAATCAGCATTAGCGCTAAGCATCCGGGTATTGAGCTTTCCAGGATACGCCACGTCTTTCTGCCTCACCACAATAAACGGAGCGATGGGGATATCGCAGGAGAGGAACACCATCTTTGCAATCTCTTTATCCATGGCAAGCGCAGATGCAAGGATGCCGGAGCCTGTATATGGAATACCCATGACCTCAAGCATGCCCTGGATCGCGCCGTTTTCACCGTGTCCGCCGTGGAGAACGATAAAGGCTATTTCCACACCCTCTTTCCTGACTGTTTCATAAACAGTATCCGACACGTCAATAAAAACCGTATCATAACCCATATCTGTCAGCGCCTTGTAAACAGCTTTGCCGCTGTTGAGCGATATCTCCCTTTCTGAAGATGTGCCTCCGGCAAGGACCCCTATGCGTTTTTCGGTTATCATTTATTGCTACCTCTTCAAAAATAATTAATGTTATAACGCAGTCAGCAAACTGGTACATTATAAAATTTTTCTGCCCATTTGCGCCATAAATGAATCTCACCATGGCATTAAGGTAGACTTTAAGGATGATTTGTCGCCGTACCTGATTACGACATTATAGATGAAGCTTGGGATATCCGGTCTGCACGAAACTACTCTGATTTTTCTGAACTTGCTTTAGTAAGGCAATGTATCAGAAACTCCTCGTCTTTTGGAGGCAAGTCAAACTTCAAACAGGCCTTTTCGATCAACTTGAACAGGCTGGCCTCAGGATTATCGAGACGCTCATCCGATATCCACTTAACAGCCCTTCTCAGTTGCTCACCCTCGGGCAGAATACTCATTCTATTTTCCTCCGAAGCTTCAATTGATTAACGGTGCAATGAAAATTACTTTCCATTCACTCACGCCGCACCTCTCATCCCTTTCAGAATTTCGTCTCCCATTTTATAGACATCTCCTGCCCCGAGTGTGAGAAGCACGTCGCCGGGCCTTAGTTCACGGACCACCGCCTCGACCATTTCCTTTCGTCCGGATTCATAATGCATTGAACCACTAGAGGCCTTCTTCATATTTTTCAATAGGACCTCTGCGGTAATCCCCTCTATCGGCTGTTCCCCTGCAGGATAGATATCCATGAGAAAAAGCCTGTCCGCATCAGTGAAACTCACCACAAACTCGTCCATAAGGTCCCTTGTCCTCGTATAACGGTGAGGCTGGAACAAAACAAAAAGCCTGTTGTTCGTGAAGCACTCCCGCGCCGCTTTAAGTGTCGCCGCCACCTCCGATGGATGATGCCCGTAATCGTCATACACTCTTACCCCATTCGCCTCTCCCTTAAATTCGAACCTGCGGTGTATCCCGCTGAATTTTTTTAGGGCCTTCGAAATAACGTCAACCGGAATTTGAAGTTCCATGGCTGTGGCAATTGCGGCAAGACTGTTCAGAACATTGTGCCTGCCGGGAGAAGGGATGGTAAAGTTCCCAAGAGAGCGCCCGTGCATCACCGGCTCAAAGCTCATCATGGTCCCTTCGTTAGTGATATTACGGGCGTATATATCAGCGGCGTCGGTCAGACCGTAAGTCAATGCCCTCCGCTCAATAAGAGGGATTATTTCTCTTATATAGATATTCTCAAGACAGACTACGGCTATTCCGTAGAATGGTATCTTGTTTATAAAAGTTAAAAAAGCTGCTTTCAGGGTTTCCATATCTTTAAAAAAGTCCATATGCTCTCTGTCGATGTTAGTAATGACCGCTATTGTAGGGTTAAGTTTCAGAAAAGATCCGTCACTTTCATCGGCTTCGGCAACTATGTAATCGCCCTGTCCAAGCCTTGCGTTACTTCCGATCGCATTCAGCTTACCTCCTATAACCACTGTAGGGTCGAGCCCTCCCTCGCCGAGCGTTGTAGCAATAAGCGATGTTGTGGTTGTCTTGCCGTGGGCCCCTGCCACCAGTATGCCGTATTTAAGCCTGCCCAGTTCGGCAAGCATTTCAGCACGGGGAATGACTGGAATAAATCTGCGCTTTGCCTCTGCCACTTCAGCATTGACCGTCGAGACAGCCGAAGATATTACCACAACGTGAGCATCATCTATATTTTCCCTGGCGTGTCCTATTTTCACCTTTATACCAAGACTTCTCAGCCTGTTCGTTGTCTCAGTTTCCTTGAGGTCAGAGCCTGTCACTTCGTAGCCAAGATTATGCAGCACCTCGGCAATCCCGCTCATGCCTACTCCGCCAATACCGACAAAATGAACGATCCTGTATTTGTTAAACATAAACCTCCAAAAGAAAAGGTTGCGGTGTTAGCCTTAACCTTTTCTTTTTTTCTTTATCAGACTCAATGCGATATCAACGACTTTTTCTGCCGCATCAACCCTGCCGAATACTGCTGAAGCGTTCTGCATATCGCGACAGACATGCTCGTCACCGTAAAGTTCCCTGATCACATTAGCCAGGACCTCGCCGGTCAGCGCCTTGTCCAGAATAATTCTGGCAGCACCCATGTCCTCAAGTTTTCTCGCATTGTATTCCTGATGGTTGGACGCGGCATATGGATAGGGAATAAGGACGGCAGGCTTTCCAATAGCTGTAATTTCAGCTAATGTTGTCGCCCCGGCCCTGCAGATCACCATGTCAGAAAGGGCATAGGCCTCTGCCATCTGATAGATAAAAGGCACCACTATCCCTTTGAACCCCAGCCTTCTGTATGCCTCCGTCACCTTTTCATGGTCCTTTTCCCCGGTTTGATGGAGGAACTGAATATTTTGCCTTAAATCCAGCAAGTAATTCAAGGACTCAACCATGGCCTTGTTTATGCTGCTCGCACCGAGGCTCCCGCCGGAAATGAAAACGGTAAACAGTTCTTTATCAAGCGGAAACAATGCATTCGCTTTTTGATCATCTTTGACCATTATATGTTTTCTTACGGGATTTCCGGTCAGAAATGTCTTTTCTCCCGGAAAATAATCAATGCATTCCTGATAAGTTACGGCAACAGCGTCCACGAACCCGCCAAGAAATTTATTTGCAAAGCCCGGTATCGAATTCTGTTCCAATATCATAGTCGGTATCCCCTTAATGTGGGCCCACAGCAGCATACCTGCCGATGCATAGCCGCCGACTCCTATGACAATCGAGGGCCTTACAGACCTGATGATACGGTAGGAATCGAAAATTGACAGAAGAAAAACAACAACCGCTCTTGCTTTTTTAAAGAGAGATTTTCCGACAAAGCCCTCAGCCCTGACAAATTTTATCGAATACCCTTCCCGCGGGACAACACGCGCTTCTATGCCATGCGCAGTTCCGACAAAAAGTATCTCCCCGGCAAGCGCTCTCTTCCTGAATTCTTCCGCAACCGCGATGCCGGGGAAAAGGTGTCCTCCGGTACCGCCGCCGGCAATGACAACTTTAATCATTTTAATCCGGGAAAACCGTGCGTTCCGGACATCCGCCGGTTATTCCAGTTGTACCCGTATCCTCTCTGCCAGTAAGATCTGCCTGACACCGGACCTGACTTGCTCACAATCTGTTTTCTGCTCCGCTGAGGCGCCGCTGCAGGATCCGGGTTGACGGGGTTTGGAAGTGAGCGATAATTTCTCGAAATGTTCAACAACAAACCCACTGCCGTCATATTTATAATAAGAGATGATCCGCCGTAGCTTATAAAAGGCAACGGCAGACCCTTTGTAGGGAGCATGCCGGTGACCACCGCAAAATTAAAAATTGCCTGTAAGGCTATCATCATGGATAGACCGTAGGCAAGATAGAAGTGGAAAGGCTCCGCTGCCTTCCGTGCAATTGAAATGCCTTTGAGAAAGAATATGAAAAAAAGGACCGCTACAACGGAAGCCCCAATGAAGCCGACCTCTTCTCCGATCAATGAGAAAATAAAATCCGTATGCACTTCGGGCAGGAAAAAAAGCTTTTGTTTGCCTTCGCCAAGACCGACCCCGGTAAGTCCGCCGCTTCCCAGTGCAATAAATGACTGTACGAGTTGAAATCCGCTGCCCTGCGGGTCCTTCCATGGGTCAAGAAATGCAACAACCCTTTTCCACCGGTAAGGTTCCATTATGAGCTTGGCCAAAACAGGGATGACAAGAAGGCCAAGCGAAAAAAGATACCGTAATTTGATGCCGGACAGAAACAGCATGGATATTGTCAGAAGGCCCAGACTCATTGCGGCCCCGAAATCGGGCTGTTTCAGAAAAAAAACCTGGAATACTCCCATAATAATTATAGGAATAAGAAATGAAGTGAATTTCTCCTTGCTGTAGCGCGCCATG
>JBEKJD010000150.1:0-7964 GCA_050011415.1 Dissulfurispiraceae bacterium
CCATGGTTTTCAGGGGGTTGACGCCTACTGGACCTCTTTCAGAAATTTTCTTTCCATAGTGACATCCAATTTCAGTTTGTTCTCCTGGCCCCTTTTTCTTGCAGGCTCTTTTTGGCTGGTCAGAAAGAACCTGAAGCTGTTTGTCTTTATCATGCTGACCTTCATATTGTATGGCCCGCTGCTTGCAAAATTGACCCTGGGTTCAGAAAATAATTCTGAAATTGACTATTACATTGTGGCCCATCAGTATTTCATTCCTGCGCTCTCTTTCTTTGCCGTCATTATCGGAACAGGATTTTATCAGTTCGAAAAGATACTTAAAACAAAAGGCGCCGGGCTTCTTTCTAAGCTCCTGCCCTCCATCTTTGCCTTGTTCCCCTTGATCTTTATAGTTTCAAGGGCAACGGACAGCGATTTCAGGACCAATTACGTTCAATATCAGATTGCAAAGGACACGTATTCGATATTGCCTTCCAATAGTGTAATTATGACATTCGGAGATAACGCCATATACCAGGGATGGTACCTGAAGCTTATCGGGAGATACCGGGAAGATGTATGCCAGATATCATCACCCAGTCAGAAAAAAATAGACCTGATGTTCCAGGGTTGCAACAAAAAGGTCTACGGCGGCATCTTTCCGATGTTTTATTCCGGCAACTTCAGTGAAATGGTGCCGATGATACTCAAGTACAGGTTTTACGGCACCGACCCGATAAAGGATACCGGGGCCTATAAGAAGTACTTATCAAGCAGCCTGTTATCAATAGATTATTTATATATGCCTGACGAGGCATTTATAAATAATGAGAATCAACGCGGCGAAAATATTGGTTCTTTCTTAAGGCAAAAACAGCTTGAGGCTGACAAGCTGATTAATTACTCGGTCTGCCTCTCGCATTTTACCGATGACTTCTTTTCAAGGCAGCTTTGCTCGGCCTATGCCATCCACCTGACAAATATTGCCAGGCTTTATTCTGATGCGTCTTATCACAGGACAGGAGAAAAGGTCAGGGTCCAGGTAAAAGATATGAGGAGCGGGGTCAAACAACCTCTCTATACTGTATATGTTACGGAAAAAAATATAGCGTATCTTGAAGAATCAACCCATATTCTCAGGTTCAATCAATGGCCGATATTGTATCTTCGCGAAAAAGAATGAAGGCCGCGTGCGCAGTAGCCTTGTGCATAATCGGCATACTGTTGCTGCGCCTTTCCTTAGACCAGTTGCAGAGCTATCACAATGGAGTTGAGGATTTGAAAAAAGGCGATTACAATAACGCTGTCATGTATTTCGAGCGGGTGCTGCATGCCCATATACCATTCAGTCCTCTCGAAAAAAGGGCCAAGTCTCATTTGACAGGGCTGGCCTCAAAGTTTGAGAAAGAAAAAGAATATGAACTTGCCCTGTTATGCTACGAGACAATAAGGACCTCCCGGTATCTGACACGCCATTTTTTCATTCCCGGCAGCAAAGACATTCCATTTTTGAATGATAGAATTGCTTCTATAAAAGCGCAGCTTCTTGTTAAGGACGGCATGGTCAAGGATTTCAAAGAGGGATACGACCAGCAGATGGGGATCATGAACAAGGATTATTCTCCGTCTGTTTTCTGGTCGGCGGTTGCAGTTGCCGCTTTTTGGGCATACATTGGATTTATTGTGTTTTGGTTATTCAAAAGAAAAAAGGTTTATATATACGTATCCTGTCTTGCCTTTGTTATTTGGGTGACGGGTTTATATTTGGCTTAATACAGGGGCATGCTCATGAAGGGAGTTTTGATTCTGAACAGGCGCTGCATAAAGCATCCGGAAAGAGGTGGGGCGGAGGTCTATACTTTTGAGCTTGCAAAGGCGCTGATAGAACATGGGTGCAATGTCGAGTGGTTTTCTTCGAAGGCCATAGGACTCGATGACAAAGAAGAAATAGATGGCATAACATTTGTGAGAAAAGGCAATGAGCTGACAACTCATTTTTATGGTTTTTTATATGCCTTGAAAAAGAAAGATTGTTTTATTGTAGACGAATTTAACGGCATTGGATTCTTCACTTTTTTCATGAGAGACTCCATAATCCTGATCCACCAGACTTACAATGAATTCTGGACGTCTGAATTGGGCCTGATCGGTTATCCTTTAAAATACATCGAAAAAATCCTGTTGTTTTTATATAAGGGCCGGCCGGCGATCACGGTTTCAGATTCAACATGCCGGGATTTAAAAAAGATCGGCTTCAAAAACATCGAAATTATACATAATGGGATAGATATTAAACCGTTGGACCATATGCCTGAGAAAGAAAGCGCCCTGACGCTGATTTACCTCGGAAGACTCAAGCAAACCAAAAATCCTGAAGATGCAATAAGAGCATTTCTCCTTATAAGAAACACTATTAAAGATGCAAAACTTTGGATTGCAGGAGACGGACCGTTATACAACCCGCTCAAGGAACAATATAAAAAAACGGAGGGGGTGTCATTCTTGGGATACCTTAATGATAAAGAGAAATACCAGCATCTGAAAAAGGCACATTTCCTGCTGATGCCGAGTATCAGAGAAGGTTGGGGACAAGTGGTAATCCAGGCAAATGCAATGGGAACACCGGCAATAGGTTACAATGTCAAAGGATTGCAGGACAGCATTAAAGACGGTGAGACCGGGGTCCTTGTATCAAATTATCAGGCCATGGCCTCAGAAGTTATTGAACTTTGGTCAAACAAACGGAAATATTTAAAACTTGGCGAGAAGGCGCTTGAATGGGCCAGGCAATTTTCGTGGGAGAGGACCAGGAAAGAATTTATAGCTTATTTTAATAGGGAAAAATGAAACCGCTGGTAGTAATTCCAACATATAATGAAGCAAACAATATAGGGAAAATCCTGGACAAAACTCTGGAATCTCTTGGCTGTGACATTATCGTTGTTGACGATAATTCAGCTGACCCGACCAGAGAAATAGTCAGGGGCTTTTTAAACACCCGGCGCGTCTTTATGCTGGAGCGCCCCTCAAAACTTGGGCTCGGCACAGCATACATAGACGGTTTCCAGTGGGGTCTTCCAAAAGGGTACGACCTTTTCTTTGAAATGGATGCCGACAATTCTCATAATCCTGCCTCCCTGACTTCCTTTGTCGAAAAGATAAATGAGGGATATGACATTGTAGTCGGCTCCAGGTATCTTAATCATACTATTAGCGTAGTGGGCTGGGATTTCAAAAGGCTGCTGATGTCAAAGTTCGGCAACTGGTATGCTTCCACACTGCTGGGTATAAAACAATTTACCGATTTGACAAGCGGCTACAGGTGCTATACGAGTAAAGCCCTGGAAGCCATCGGCCTTGAAAGGATAAAATCGAACGGCTATGCCTTCCAGATAGAGATGGTGTATCGCGGTTATAAAAAGGGGCTCAGGGTAGCTGAGATACCTATAATATTCTATGAGCGCGGAGGCGGAGGGTCGAAGATGAGCGGGAATATCGTGCGTGAGGCAGTATTATTGCCGTTTAAATTAATGCTGGAGAAGATATAACAGGAAATGGGGTCCACGGTTCACGATTCACGGCTTCATATAGCTTGTCTCGTTTTTATCATTCTTATCATCTATTCCAACACCATCAACGCCCCGTTTCAGTGGGATGAGGACGCGTATCTTGTCAATAATCCCATTGTGAAGGACCTCCATTATTTTGCAAGCCCATCGGAAGCGCAAGGGTTTAAATATTACAACTTCGTCATGCTCCGATATATAGGATATCTGACATTTGCACTGAACTATATGGTACATGGTTTTTCATTGGCGGGATACCATGTAGTAAACATAGCTATCCATATCGCAAATACTATCCTGGTGTATTTGTTTGTTCTGTTGACCTTCCGAACGCCGTTCTTTAAATCCGTGAGTGGTGAAGATTGCGTCTCTTTTTCGCGATTCACGATTGACGATTCACGGTCTTTAATTGCCTTCTTCTCCTCCCTGCTGTTTGCGGTTCACCCTCTTCAGACAGAGGCAGTGACCTATGTCTTCCAGAGGTTTGTGTCTCTTTCCGCATTCTTTTATTTGCTGTCGCTTGTTTTTTATATAAAGGCAAGGCTCACCTTAACCACAGAGCGCACAGAGAAAACCTTTGATATAAAAAAACCGAAGAAATTCTTTTGGAGGGCTCAGAGCAGTTCTCTGTATTTTCTGTGGTTAGTCTTATCCTTTTTTTCAGCGATTCTCGCCATGAAGACAAAGGAGACCTCCTTTACGTTACCGTTGTTGATAACATTTTACGAGTTCCTTTTCTTCAGGGACACCCTGAAAAAACGAATGCTTTACATTACCCCCGTGCTTCTTACCATGAGCATCATACCGCTTACGCTTATGCACCTGAAGGGTACCGCAGGCGGAGGGACATTCTCTCTATCCAACCTGTACGTTTCAGGGGCGTTGTCGCGGGGAGAATATATGCTCACCCAGTTCAGGGTAATTGTCACATACCTTCGACTGCTGTTCATGCCTGTGAATCAGAACCTCGATTATGCCTATACGACCTTTAAATCTTTCCTGGACCCTCAGGTATTGCTGTCCTTTATCTTTCTCTCAATGCTCTTTGGACTGGGTGTTTATCTGGTGATAAAAACAAAGGATAACACTAAAGAGAACGATTCCGGACAAGCCGGAATGACAAAAAAGGTAAACGGACTTGCGGCGTTCTGCTGTCATTCCGGCTTGTCCGGAATCGGCTCGCGTTTCACGGTTCACGATTCACGGCCTCTCAGGCTGGTGGGATTCGGAATTTTGTGGTTTTTTATCACCCTTTCCGTTGAATCAAGCATTATCCCGCTCCAGCGACTTATCGATGAGTATAGGGTGTATCTGCCCTCAGTAGGGGTCAGTATTGCCGTGGTCACAAGTGTATTCCTGATTAAGGAACGGGTGAAATCCCTCAAGGCTGGAAAGATTATCCCAGGACTGCTCGTCCTTGCAGCAGTAGCATTATCAATTACAACCTGTTTGAGGAACGAAGTGTGGTGCGATCGTATAAAACTGTGGGAAGACACAGCCAGGAAATCTCCCGGTCATGCAATTGTGCATTATAATCTCGGCATTGGCTATCAAGCTCACAGTATGCTTGATAAGGCTATGGAGCAATTTCTGATTACTATTAAGCTGGACCCTTGTTATGTCGATGCGCAAATCAATCTTGGCAATGTCTATCAGGCCCGCAACATGTTTGAAAAGGCAGTCGAACAATATCTGATTGCCATCAGGCTGAAGCCTGATTATGCAATTGCGCATAATAACCTTGGCAATGCCTATCAGGCCCGCAATATGTTTGACAAGGCAGTCGAGCAGTATCTGATTGCTATCAGGCTGAAGCCTGATTATGTGGAGGCGCATAATAACCTGGGGATTGCTTACTATAGAACCGGACACTTGGAAAATGCGCGCAGGGAATTTATAGCAGGATTAAAGATAAACCCGGACGACCAACAAGCTAAATCGTTACTGAGAGAGGTTTCACGCTGAAATGTCTGATATAGTCAATTCCTCATTGAAGTCCGCTGTCAAAGGCAGCACGATAGTATTCCTTGGCATGGTTGCGAGCATTTTATTATGGTTTGCTACAAAAGTCCTTATTATCAGAAATACTACTAAAGAAGAGCTTGGAATATATTCAATCGTCATTGCTGTTGTGGGAGTCTTGTCACTTCTTGCAGGCTTTGGAATCCAGGAAGGGGTGCCCCGATATATATCTCTCTTTTTAGGCGAGGCCAAGAAAAGTCAGGCAAAGGCCATATCCCGGACAGCAATCATAACAGGTTTGATATCCGGCACAGCATTTCTTCTTTTCCTGCTTATCTTTTCCGGACCTATAGCCCGATATGTTTTCTATAAACCTGAACTCCGCATTCCCTTGCTCATCATATCATTCTTCATTCCTCTTTCAGTTATATCGAATAATATTGTTGCTATATTGAGGGGCTATAACATGATATATCCAAAAGTTTTTTTCTCTGATATCGGACAGCCTTTCTTTTTTCTCCTGCTGCTTGGACTTTTCTTTATGATGAAGCTCTCTTTCACAAGCATCTTCTATGCTTATACAATTTCGATGCTGCTCGTTTTACTGCTAATGGGAGCATATTATCTTATAAAGATCGATCATCCACAGCCTCAGTTGGAAGTCAGCACTCATAGGTATGTCAGAGAGCTTATAAAATTTTCAGCTCCTTTGCTTATGGCAAGCATACTGGGTATAGTGCTTACATGGTGTGATACCTTAATGCTCGGCAGATATACAAGGGCTGAAGAAGTCGGCCTTTATAATGTTAGCATCTCCCTTGCAAAACTGCTTACCTTCCCTTTATCGGCTCTTGAATTTGTTTACCTTCCAATAGCAGGTGAGCTGTATATAAAAAAACAGTTCTCCGAGCTGGGCAGAACATATCAAGTCCTCACAAAATGGAATTTTCTGGCTACTCTCCCCATATTTATTGTATTATTTTTCTTTCCTGAGATGACCATTACCTTTCTTTTTGGAGTCAGATTTCTGGATTCCTCTTCAGCTCTTCGCATACTGTCATTCTGCTTTCTGTTTCATGCCTTTTTAGGGGCCAATGGGCTGCTCCTGATAATAATGGGCAGATCAAAGACCCTTATGCATATTTCAATATTTGGGGTACTGCTGAATATATTTTTCAATTATATCCTGATAAAGCATTTTGGCCTTGGGAAGGTAGGGGCATCCGTTGCCACACTTATTTCTTATCTTGCACTGAACATAATCATCTCATTAATCCTTTACCGGATAAGCAGCATCCATCCGCTTACACCGCAGTACATAAAGCCCATTATACTCTCATCTGTCATCGGGCTTGCCATTTATGCTGTAGCAAAGTCATTGCCGCTTTATGTGTGGATGCTGCCGGTATATCTCTTAATGTATATAGCCGGTTATTTTATTTCATTGCGCATAACAAAAAGCTTTGAGGAAGACGATATTCAGATGTTTGAAATAATTTCCGAAAAGACCGGATTCAAGATGAATATGATAAGGAAATTTCTCTACAGTTCGATTAAATGAATGATATAATAAAGCTTTAATAATAAGGGAGAACTGAAGCCATGAAACGTGCTGTGAGAGTGCTGGTGACAGGCGCAGGTGGAACCGCAGGTATAAATTTTATAGAATGTCTACGGATGTCAAAAAACCACTATTACATCGTCGGATGCGATATAAATAAATGGCATCTCGAACTGCCGGACATTGATGCCAGGCATCTTGTACCGTATTCTACCGATCCTGAATATATAGGGGCGATTAACAGTATATTAATTAAAGAGGAAATAGACTTCATTCACGCCCAGCCGGATATGGAGGTGGAAGTTCTCTCCGAGAATAGGGAGCTTTTGAAGGCCGGGCATATGCTGCCTTCGAAAGAAGCTGTGAAGATATGCCGCGACAAGGTGATAACCAATGCGTTGCTCAATAAAAAAGGCGTGCCGGTCCCGCTTTCGTTTCAGATTCGCAGTGTGGAAAGAATGAAGGACCTGATAGATCAGGTCAAGAAGCACTCAGCAGCACAGAAAGTTTGGATAAGGGCGATTAAAGGCGCAGGTTCAAAGGCTGCCCTTCCTGTAAAGACTTTCAGACAGGCAAAAGAGTGGATACATTATTGGAGGAGTACAAAGTTGCTGGAATCTGGAGATTTCATGGTATGCGAATACCTTCCCGGAAGGGAGTATGCCTTTCAGAGCATTTGGCATGAGGGCAGGCTTGTGGTTTCACAGGCCAGGGAGAGGCTGGAATATCTTATGGGTAATCTCTTTCCGAGCGGACAGTCATCTTCGCCATCCGTAGCAGTTTCTGTCCATAACAGGAAGGTTAACGATGTCGCTGCAAGGGCAGTTCAAGCCATAGACAGGAACGCAACCGGGGTATTCTGCGTGGACTTGAAGGAAAATCGTAATGGTATCCCT
>JBEKJD010000151.1:0-7952 GCA_050011415.1 Dissulfurispiraceae bacterium
CATGGGCCAAAATCCGACAATGAGGATCACTAATAACATTCCGGTGAGCACAGAGGAGACAATATATATATTATTTCTTGACACTGCCGATCCTGTTAAGATTATAAAGAAAAGCCTGTCCCTCTACGAGGACAGGCTTTTCTTTATTTATTCTGCCAACTCAGAAACCACTCGCTCCCGATATTCATAGGAAGGGTGTTTTTGTGCCATACGGTTCCCCGTATTTTACCTTTGTTTGGGATGGCAGTTCTTAATCCTGATTAAAACCTATCATACAATATTTGTTCTGTCAATACGCATTGACATTCGCGTTGACAACACTGTAATTTCTTTCACTTGTATAATAAAGTGGTGCGCGCTAATATACGATTCAATAACACCTTAATTTTTAAAGGAGACCCTATATGCGTGTAAAGACGAGTAGTTTGATCACGTGGCTTTTGACGTGCCTGGTTCTCTTATCAGTTGTGTCAGTCCTCTATGCCGCTGATGATACGAGATTCACTTTGAAAGATGGGATTATTGATGACTCGGAATACGGGCTCCAATGGGTGCCTGCACCTGATCTGATTATGGATCATTATCAGGCAGAGGAGTATATCAGGAATTTAAGCCTTGCCGGCGGAGGATGGCGTCTTCCGACAATTGAGGAGCTGATGAGCTTATATGATAAATCCGAGCCGGGTGGAGCTTATCCCGAGTTTCATGTTAGTGGCAAGTGGGTATGGTCGTCAAAAGTGGTCGTGGACAATCCGTCGACCTTGTGGCTCTTCCGTTTCGGCAATGGACTTGAGGGCTGTCTCCTCCGCAGCAACTCCAACTCCAGCGAGCGCGTTCTGGCAGTGCGGTCCCGACGGTAATGACGAAATTTGTACTGCCTCAAAAAAACGAATTTTGGGCAGGGCAAGGGTCTCGATAGCGCCCTGCTATACGTAACATAGCCAATTTATTGGCTGGAGCAGGAGTTCCGATAAAAACCTTCAGTTCTCAGAAACACTTGATGATGGAAAGTGGATGTCGAACTCTTACACGCAGAACTCTGCTGTAATAAAAATAGTCTGATAAGTCATTATCTCATGAGTCAGCTCAAGAATTATGACAATTATACAGAATTTTAACCAAATCATCATAAACAGCAGGCTTGATAAGCCACATATCCATTCCCGCCTCTTTGAACCTGGCGATATCGCTGTCATAACCGTGACCTGTCAGGGCAATAATCGGGGTATGCTTCCCCGTTCCCTTTTCCTCTTCTCTTATCATTTTAGTCACTTCAATGCCGTCTATATACGGCATTGATACATCCATGAAAATCAGGTCGAATTCTTCCAGCTTTAGTCTCGCCAAGGCTTCAGTCCCTGAACACGCCGTTGTCACTTCATTGCCATCGCTCTTTAACATAATCTCCATGGCAGATAAACATTGTATTTCATCATCGACAATCAATACCTTTTTTTTGCGTCTGCTTTCATCAATAATAGCTGCCTCTGCTTTTACCAGAGACGCTCCAGCATCTTCATCAGCCCCTGCAATATCAAACTTGGCTGTGAAATAAAAGGTGCTGCCCTTGTTTGGTTCGCTTTCCACCCACATGCTTCCACCCATGTGCTGCAGCAGTTTGCGGGAAATGGATAAACCCAGGCCGACCCCCCCGTATTGTCGGCTGTACCCTTCATGCGCCTGCTTGAAACTATCAAAGATAACTTCTATCTTATCCTTTGTTATGCCTATCCCACTGTCCCGCACACGGAATAAGAGTTCGACCCCATCACAAACTCCGCCGGACACACCACAATCAGATTTATTTTCCACTTCTATATTTATCCCGCCTTTTTCCGTGAATTTTATTGCATTGCCGATAAGGTTATGCAATATTTGTCTCAGCCTGTCCGGGTCACCTTTAAGACGGGAGGGGACATCACCAGCAATCAAACAATCAAGAGCAAGCACCTTGCTTTGAGCCTCCGGTCGATGAATTTCCAGGGTGTTTGTCAGCAGTTCTCTTACGTCAAACAGCATACAATTGATATGTAAATTCCCCTGCTCTATCCTTGTCAGGTCCAGGATGTCATTGATAAGTGTTCTAAGCAATTCGGCTGAATTGTTGATTAGAGTAAGATATTGCTTTTGCTCTTCAGTCAGCCGGGTGCGTGATAGTAGCGCCTGGTACGATATGATGCTTTGCAAAGGGGTCCGCATCTCATGACTCATGGTTGCCAGAAATGTATCTTTTGCCTTATTTGCAAGCTCAGTTACCTCTAGAGCCTTTGCCTTTTCTTCCGCTTGCTTGCGCTCGGTGATATCAGCAGCAATTTCGAGCCTTACGATACGGCCGTCTATCCATCTAATCGCCCTGTCTCGGCATTCGTACCACCGATGGTTTGACGTGTTCTGAAAGTACCAGATGTACGTATCCAGAAACTCTCCATTAGTCCCGATAAGTTTGCTGTTTGAACAAAAGCTGCATGGTCCACTCTGCCCTTTTTGAATGGTCTGCCAGCAGGACTTTCCCACGATGTCACCGAACATATTACGGACATACTTGTTAATAAGCAAAATCTCGTATGTTTGAATATCAGCTACATAGACCACTTCATCCATATTGTCGATAATAGCCTGAAGGCTATCATTGGATTTCACCAGGGCATCCTCCACACTCTTGCGTTTGGTGATGTCTTGGTGGATGGAAATCCAGACGTTTCCATATTTCGGATGTTCAAATGTCGATACATTCGCATGACACCAGAAAATGCTTCCGTCTTTTCTTATATTCTGCACCTCCCCCTGCCAGACCCCGTCGGCATTGAGACGTTGGATAATTTCCTTTGCCGTTTCTTCAGGGCTCTTTCTACCTGGCGCATTAACTATGCTGACATGTTTTCCGACAAGTTCCCCGGAATTATACCCGAACATACATTCAAATTTCTGATTCGCATAAACAATTTCCCCATCTCTGGTACGAATCAGATAAACCCCTTCTGCCATATTTTCCAAGATTCCGCTATGCAGTAAAAGTTGTGACTCATCCTGCTTGCGCTTAGTGATATCGCGCAAAAAACCCACAAACCGCCCGCCTTCTAGGGGACGATATTGAACGCTAACTTCGACGTCAAAAACACTCCCATCCTTGCGGCGGTGACGGGACTCAAACCGATCCTCCCCCTCTGCTACGATCTTTTGTATATGCGCGGCTATGTTTTCGGTTGTTTCTGCGGCCTCCAGGTCACTAATGCACATGGCCAGCAGCTCAGGCCGGCTGTATCCGCTCATACGGCAATAGTTCTCATTGACTTCCAGCAGATGCCCACGCATGTCTACAAGCCAGAAGCCGTCCATGGCTGACTGGAGGATAGCTCGGTGACGTTCTTCAATCTCGTACAACGCCTCTACGGCTTGCTTTTGTTGCATAGAAATAAAATAGCATGGAAAAAAGGAACATATCAATACCAGCAGACTATTTTATGCTCGGATGCGGTTAGCAGACTCCCTTATTTTCTTGTGAACCGGGGAGACATCAAGCGGTGTTAGGTACTCGTAGAAGGTCCTGTAGTTGCATTTGCTGCCGCTTTGTTTCATAATTCGATTATTTTTATGTGGACTATGAATTACTCAACTGATAATATGAGGAACATAAGGTGAGTCCAGCATGGGCATAATAATTATTTCTATAGCCCTTCAAATACTAACTGCATTTTTTGCTGTTAGGTTAGTTTTTTTGACTAAAAAATATGCCGTTGGCATATTAGTAATTTTAGCAGCTTTTTTTATGACTTTCAGACGTTCTATCTCCTTATATAGAGTTATTAATGGAGAAACCGTCAGGACAGATCAATTCGCAGAGATTATTGGCTGCATTGTCTCTTTATTGTTCTTGGCAGGGGTCATATATCTTAGCAAACTTATTCTTGCCGCTCTGCAGGCAGATAAGGTACTTATAGAGAATGAGAATAAGTTCCGGACCATATTCGAACAGGCAAACGACGGGATCATGATTGCTGATCCCGTGCAGAAACGGAACACCGAAGCGAACAGGACCATCTGCAAAATGCTCGGATACACCCGCGATGAGCTCATCACTCTCCGTATCGAGGACACTCATCCAAAGGAGGATCTGCCCTGGATCCTAGATATCTTCGAGCGGCAGGTGAGGGGAGAAATGTCTCTTGCTTCGGATGTCCCCATGTTAAGAAAGGACGGCTCTGTCATTTATGTCGATGTCAATTCAACTCTTGTGGCACTAGGCGGGAATAAGTGTCTAATCGGAATTTTCCGCGATACCACTGAGCGCAAACTGGCGGCAGAGGCCCTACAGACGCACGCAAAGCAGCTTGCCGAATCGCAACGTATAGCCCACATTGGAAGCTGGCAACACAACCTTACGACTGGCCAGGTATTCTGGTCGGATGAGTTGTTCCGTCTTTTCGGACTCGACCCCAAGACTGATATAGTGGACTTCAATATGTTCTTTGACATGGTGCATCCCGATGACAAGCATGTTCTTAAAGCGGCTATCGATGAAACAGTTCGACTGCAGTCGCCTTTGAACATCGATTTCCGCTTCATCCTCGAGAATGGTTCTACACGGATTTTTCACGCTCAGGCAGAACTCATTCATGATGATACAGGCACACAAGCGATTTTGAGCGGTACCAGTCAGGACATAACCGAAAGCAAACTGGCCGAGGAAAAAATACAACTGAGCGAACAGTTCATCCACAGCATACTGGACACTGTGGACGAAGGATTTATCGTTATTGACCGCGATTTCCGAATAGTAACTGCAAACGCAGCATACTGTAGGCAGTACGGCGTTGCAGGTGACGAGGCCATTGGCAGGCACTGCTACGAGATATCTCACAAATCTCTTCGGCCGTGCTTTGAGGAAGGAGAAGACTGCGGGGTTCGCCATGTCTTCGAAACAGGAGAGTCCTATAACACAACTCACAGGCATCCGGATGCTAAAGGGGAGGTTCTGTATGTCGAGACAAAGGTTTTTCCAATAAAAGATAGCTCTGGAGCTGTTACCTCAGTTATCGAAACTGTTAACAATATTACTGAAAAGCACCTCCTTGAAGAAGAACGTCTGAAGACACAGAAACTTGAGGCAATCGGGATGCTGGCTGGAGGGATCGCTCATGATTTCAACAACCTGCTGCAGGGAGTGTTCGGGTATATTTCCATGGCCAAGATTGCTAACGACGACAGGAAACGTTCCCATGCCATGCTCGAACAGGCAGAGAAAGCGTTGAATATGTCAGTAGATCTGACCAATCAGCTTCTGACCTTCTCGAAGGGTGGAAAACCGCTCAAGAAAAGGATTTCTCTCCAGCCAGTGATCGAGAACTCAGTCAGGTTTGCCTTGAGCGGTTCCAGCATTGATTACAGAATTAAACTCGACGATGACCTATGGCATGTGGAAGCCGATGCAGGACAGCTCGGGCAGGTGATCCAAAACATAGTGCTAAATGCCGACCAATCGATGCCTATTGGCGGTACTATATTGATTACAGCAAAAAATATACGTGCCCCAAAAAAGGGAATTCCTAAAGTACTGGAACAAGGGATGTATGTGGAGGTATCAATTCAGGACAATGGAGTCGGCATATCTGAAGAGTACCTGCCGAAAATATTCGATCCCTATTTTACGACTAAGGCAAAGGGAAGCGGCCTCGGACTGGCAACGTGCTACTCTATCGTAAAAAACCATGGTGGTGTAATTCATGTCTCATCAAAAGTGGGCAAGGGCACAACATTTTATGTCTATTTTCCTGCTGTTGAAGCTGATGAAGAAGTTACAAAAGAACCTGAATCTTCTCCTTTTGTCCACGAAGGCAGGATTCTTCTTATGGATGATGAAGAAATGATACGGGATATCGCCGGAGAAATGATAAAGACCCTTGATCATGAAATAGAGCTTGCGATATGCGGAGAAGAAGCTATCGAGAAATATAAAGCCGCTATGAAATCAGGCAATCCTTTTGATATTGTCATTCTGGACTTGACCATCCGGGGAGGACTCGGGGGGAGAGAGACTATTGAGCAACTCCTTGAGCTCAATCCCAAGATCAAGGCTATTGTATCAAGTGGTTACTCGGATGATGCCGCTGTATCTGATTATCATAACTACGGCTTTAGTGCACGATTGACAAAACCTTACAAGCTTGAAGAATTGAGAGATACGCTGAATAATCTGCTGAGTTAAAAAAGATTCACATTAAAAAACTTCTTCCTGCAAAGCCGCACTGTCGCTTTTCAGCCACAGGCGAGAGATTCTTTTGGAAAGCGTTAAGGGACTTTTTGATATTCCAGACTGCCGAAGGGCCCTTCTTATGTGCCTTTTTGATTGCGCTGATATATGATAAAATATAAGTGAAAAGTAAAAAGTGAAAAGTTAAGAATAGTTTTATAAAATTTTTCCATTGTCTGTTCTCTTTTTTTGCTTTTCACTTTTTTGTTTTAACTTTTATCTTTTTACTTATTATCCCGGAGGTGCCGCGATGTCAAAAGTTTTTTTTGCTGCCGCCCGTGTTGAAAAATGGCGTTATGAAGACAGTATGCCCGGAAAACTTGAAAGGCTGCTGCGTGAGGCGCCTCTGTCGGCATACTTCGGGGCTGATGAGTGGGTGGCGATAAAGACACACTTTGGTTCACCTGGCGCGCACCGGATCATCAGGCCGGTGTTTCTCAGGAGGGTTGCAGAATCGCTGAAGGCTCTCGGCGCCAAACCATTCGTTACCGATACAGTGAGGATAAAAGGTCTGGACTACCTTGAAGTGGCCAACATCAACGGCATCAATCACCTTTCGGTGGGCGCTCCTGTTGTCATAGCCGACGGGCTATACGGGAATGACAGCATCATGGTCAAGGCTGGAGAGATACTGGGGGAGATCGCCGTGGCCTCGCTTATTTACGATGTGCCTTCTATGGTCGTGTGCACCCACGTAAAGGGGCATATTATGGCAGGATATGCAGGGGCCATCAAGAATGTCGCAATGGGCGGCATTAGCAGCAGCCATCGGCACTGCGGCTGGAAATGCGGACGGGGCGCGATGCACACGATAGGAGAAGGAAAACTTGTCTGGGACAGCGAAAAATGCGCCCTATGCTTACAGTGCGAAGAAGTCTGTCCGCTGGACTGCATAGATTTTAAAGACAATACATTCAGCTACGATGATGAACGGTGCTGGCGCTGCGGAAGGTGTACGCGGGTCTGCCCCGAGGGCGGATTGACACTGCCCGGAGATGATCAGCTTTTCATGAAATCGCTCGCAGAGGCATCAAAAGCTGTGCTCGGCACCTTCAAGCCGGGTAAAGTCATCTATATAAATTTCCTCACGGAAATCCAGCCGGAGTGCGATTGCATGCCGGCGGCTGAGGTGCCGGTTATTCAAGACCTCGGCATTCTGCTGTCAGACGATATTGTGGCAATTGAGCAGGCGTCCATTGATATGATACTTAAAGCAAAACCGCTTCCCTCGTCACTTGCCGAGAGCGCGCAGATAAAGGAGGGCGAGGATATCCTGTTAGGGCTCCATGAAAAACCTTATATCATCCAGGTCGAAGAGGCGGAACGGCTCGGTCTCGGCACCCGGCAGTATGAACTGATCGAAATGAAATAAAATAAAATGAAAGTTAAGAACATGGCATGTCTGCTTTTCGGAAAAATTCGCGGGTCTACTGAAACAGGGGCGAGTAACACCGAGCCCCGGCGTTCTGATTCCTGCTGACATGTCTACAGTCAACTATTCAGTTGCGGCAACTAAAGTAGCTTGATTTTTCCGAAAAGCAGACATGCCATGTTCTTAACCATACCTTACATAGCCAGAAAAACGCACTTCAGATATTCCGTCTCAGGCATTGAGAGCAAGACCGGATGGTCCCGCCCCTGAGAGCGCATTTCCAGTACCCTGACATTCCTGCCTGCATCCCTTGCCGCATGCTGAAGCATATCG
>JBEKJD010000152.1:0-7947 GCA_050011415.1 Dissulfurispiraceae bacterium
GAACTGATAATGAAGTGATCATTAAAGAAGGCATTGAGAAAGCTATGGGGCTGCTCGACACAAAATGCACCCTGGAGCAGTTCAACCTGCTTGAAATAATGCTTGTCGGTAGGGCGACGATGGGAGTTATCAAGACACTTTATCCTGATTCACCCCCTTTAGCCACACGAGGAACTGTTGTAATTGCAAGTCTTGAAGGTGATGTTCATGACCTTGGAAAAAACATTGTTAAGACTATCATGAGTGCCAGGGGATACAAGGTCGTTGATTGCGGCAAGGACTGTCCGGTGGAAAAACTGGTAGATGCAGCTGTCCGGGAAGGGGCGGAGATAATTGCTATAAGTGGCCTTATAACGAGCATTATCCCCTTGGTCCGGCAGGTACTCCCTTTGGCGCGCACGCGTGGCCTGACAAAGGTGAAGGTCCTGGCGGGAGGGGCAGCATTGAAGCAGGCGACTACGGATATTCTCAATGTGGATTATGTAGCAGATTCCGTCTTTGACGTTATTCGCTACCTTGAAAGTGCACACAAGGAGATAAGATGAACAGCCTGGAGCGAATTCAGACCACGTTGAGTTTTGGAAAGCCTGACCGTGTGCCGGTGATCGCCCAGGTTTTCGGTCATGCGGCTGTCCTCAGTGAAGTGTCTTTGGGAGCCTATGTCAGAGACGGCGAACTGTTGGCGCGCTGCCAGTTGAAGGCCCTTTCCCGATATGGCTACGATGCCGTCTTCGCGCTCATGGACTCTGGCGTGGAGACGGAAGCGGTTGGGTCAAGCCTGACCTATCGGGCTGATATGTACCCCTATGTTGAACAGTATGCTATTGCGGATGCCAGGGAGCTGGATAAGCTCACTGTGCCGGATCCCAGGCAGAGAGGGCGCATGCCAGAAATACTCAAGGCTGCGCAGATTCTGCGCCAGGAGCTGAGGGACGAGGTTTTGATTGTCGGCTGCGTATTGGGACCGATGACTCTCGCGATGCAATTGATGGGGCCTGAGAAGACTCTTTTCCTTGCAATAGACCAACCGGATCTGTTTGCCGGAGTTCTGGATTTTGCCCTGGAAGTTGCTATTTCTTTCGGTCTGGCGCAGATCGAAGCAGGGGCACATCTGCCGATGGTATTCGATCCTTCCGCCTCGCCTGCAGTCATCCCTCCGCAGTTTTTCCGCGAGTTCGTGCTGCCGCGCACCAAAAGGCTTTTTTCCGCATTGAAGTCCGGAGGTTCGTTTGCCAACTGGCTTCATATAGCCGGTCCTGCTGAAACGATCTATCCTTTTTATCCGGAGGCCGGTGTGGACCTCGCCAATTTTGATTACTGCATCGATCCGCTTCGTGCACAGCAGATTCTGCCCCGGACTTGTCTCGACGGAAATATAAAACCACTTTCATTTGTTGAAGCGACACCAAACGACATTGCAAGGGAGTCGGCCAGTTTGCTGGAACTTTTCAGTTCGCATGGCGGTCTTATCCTCTCTTCCGGATGTGAAATACCGCCGGAAGCCAAATCTGAAAATGTGGCGGCAATGGTCCGCGCTCCACACGCCAGGTGGTAATTTAGTGCCGATTCTCACTGTTAAGCGGCCGGATAAAGATCGACACATAACATTCCTGTCCGGTCGTTCTGTCCGTGATATCCTCGATGAAACTGATCTACGCGTACGCACCGGATGTGATGGCGCGGGAGCATGCGGCCTGTGCCGCATCAGAGTCATGGCCGGCATTGCCGGGGAACCGTCGGTGAATGAGCTTGCAAACCTCGGCGCCGGGTTGCTGTCGCAAAAGGTGCGGCTTGCCTGCCAGGTTAAAGCGGAGCGAGATTTGCAGATAGAGATCCTCAGCCCTGCGCCACAGTCAGTATGGCGCAGCCTTGAACAGGGATGGGTCAAAACATGCATCCCGATCGCAGCACATGCGCCCGGCCCGGAAACAGAACATCGCATCGGCGTTAGTGTAGACATCGGCACTACCCACATTTCGATTTCTTTGATGGATATTCACACCTGCTGCCGGCTGACAGGCCGCCGCGGCCTTAATCCCCAGTCAGACTGCGGTTCCGACATCCTCACGCGCCTGATATCTGCGCAAACGGCTGAACAGGGTGAAAAGTTCAGCCATCAGGTTATTCAGGCAATAGGTGAGGGCTTGCGAGATATCGGAAGCCGGGAGGGAATCGACTTGCGAAGGGTTGATCGCGTTGTTTTAGTGGGAAACACCGCAATGCTGTCCCTTTTGTCAGGGCAAAACCATCATCTTTTGCTGCAACCCCGCTACTGGAGTGAATCTTTTGAATGCCTCCCCCCGGAAACGGCCTCATGGGGCGCCTCCTGGGGGATTAGCCCTGAAGCGGCTATCGACGTTATTGCTCCCCTGGCAGGTTTTGTCGGTTCCGATCTTCTCTCGGGCATCATAGCAACTCACCTGATTGAAGATGGCCGCGGGACCCTTCTTGTCGATTTCGGGACCAATTCAGAGGTGGCCCTTTGGGACGGGAATAAGATATGGGTGACATCTGCAGCCGGAGGCCCTGCTTTTGAGGGGTGCGGTATAAGCTGCGGAATACCGGCGGAGCCAGGCGCTATTTACCGTGTCTATGTTTCGGATGCTACAGGAGAGCTTGCGTTCGATGTTGTTGCCGACGCCGAACCTCGGGGTTTGTGCGGGTCCGGCATGGTAGACCTGCTTGCATGCCTTGTCAGAAACAGAACATTGAACAATAAAGGACAATTCGCACTGTCCGTTCCCGAGCAGGGGTTTCCGCTCCGGCGTGACGGTGGGGAGATTGTACTGACCAAGCGAGACATAGACATTTTTCAACGTGCAAAAGCCGCTATCGGAGCAGCTGTTAATGTTCTTCTGATGAAAGCAGGTATGGAATATCGTGAGTTGCGGCGAATATGCATTGGCGGAGTTTTCGGTCAATATCTTAATATAGTAAATGCCCAGAAGATTGGGCTTCTGCCGGCAGTCCACGGGATGCTTATAGAAACTTTGGGCAACACGGCGCTCTCCGGATGCGAAACCTTGCTCCTTTTGCCCGGGGCGAAAGAGCTGATGCAGGAGGTCAGGCGTCACACGGTCTTTATAAATTTAGCTACCGTTGCCGAGTTCGAAACGTTTTTCTTGGAAAATCTTTATCTAAAACCTGCTGCTGAGAATATAGGCCATGGCTAAATCTTTTTCTGATAAACAGGAGTTGAAGGCTTTTATAAATGCCGCCCAATATTTAGCCGGCCTGACATCCGGACAAGACGTATGGGAGGAGGCTGGAAAGGTCCTGGTCAAGTTTTTCGGGGCTGACTTAGCTGCCTTTGGAAGACACCATGCCAACGGAGCAATTGAACTCGATCACTGGTCATTTTCCGAGAGAGGCGCCTCGGCGCGGCTGCCGGAAAAAGAAATGCTCGCGGCTGTGGGCGATGTTTTCGAGAGCAGCTTTCTCACGTTTATTTCCTTTCAACCCGATGATCCGATAGCGGCAGCCTTCTTTCCCATACTTCATGAAAATCATGTGATCGCCGTGATGCTGGTGGGGCACCTGTCTGCGACCCATCTGGAGAATGAAACACTTGATCTGTATTTGGCAGTAGCCGGCCTTATTGGAGCAACATACTCACGCAAAATTTCCCTTGTGCATCTGGAGGGTTTGGTAGAGGAGCGTACAGCTGAATTGACTGCCGTGAATCAGGAACTGGAGAGATTCAGCTATTCCGTCTCTCACGATCTTCGCGCCCCCCTCCGGCATATATCGGGCTTTGTGGAACTGCTGCGACAAAGGCTGGTGGACTACCCTGATGTCAAAGCCCAGGATTATATGTATATGATATCCGAGGCCTCAAAAAAAATGAGTATGCTTATAGACGATCTCCTGAATTTTTCCCGCCTGGGGCATGCGCAGATGCAGAAAACAAAGGTCAATTTACATGCCCTTGTAAAAGCAGTGGTGCAGGAAATTCATGAAGAGCAGAAGGAACGGAAGATTAGATGGGAGATTGATGAAATGCCTGACGTGCTCGGTGACCAGTCGCTGTTAAGACTTGTGCTTGTCAATCTCGTATCCAATGCAGTCAAATTCACAAGTACTCGTCCACAAGCTGAAATCAGGATCGGATGTAAAGATGATGGAGACAAGTTCACTTTTTTCATAACTGACAATGGGGTGGGATTTGATATGAAATTTGTGAACAAACTCTTCGGAGTATTCCAGCGTCTCCATAGCCAAAACGAATTTGAAGGCACCGGTATCGGACTTGCGAATATACAACGCATTATCAGCCGCCATGGCGGGAGAGTGTGGGCTGAAGGGGCTGTGGAAAAAGGCGCCACATTTTACTTTACGCTGCCGAAAATAAAAGAGACATAAGCGAGCCCGGGCCATTTTACTGACGTTACTGTTTTACCACTGCGTTGCACAGTGCCCGTGCCAGCGCCTCCGGCGCCACATCGCACTTGCTCAGAAAATCCCGAGCCCCTTCTTTTACCGCTTCAAGCCCGAGGGCTTCGTCGTACATCGAAGTCAACACCACCACCGGCACATCCGGGACTCTCTTAACGAATTCCTTCAGTGTATCGATGCCCGAGCTGTCGGGAAGGTTAAAGTCCAGGAGCACCACATCCGGTAGTACCCGTTTGATGGCGTCGATACCTTCAGATAAACGTTCGGCGAAATGAAGGGAGAAGTATTCTCCCTTCATTTCCGACAGTAACTGCCTCAGGAGCACACGGTCGGCTGCATTGTCCTCTATATAAAGTACGCTGATGTGCCTCAATCCGGGTTGAAGGTCAAGAGTCGTTTGCGACGAATTACTATTAAACAGCATTACAAATCCTCCGAAAAAAATTGTTTGTGCACTTTGCCCCAATAATCAATATATAGCAAAAAAAAAAGGAAAAGACAAGACCGTCTTCTATGTCACGGGAATAGGTAGTTGTACAGTTTATTTTTACTCTGGTTGGACCGTCTGTTTTAACGCTGGTTTATCTTAGGTCATATTCCTTGATCTTCCGTTTGAGGGTAGACAGAGATATCCCGAGATGACGGGCTGTTTGCGCGTAATTGCCCGACAGCTTTTCCAGGGCGCTTCGGATATGAATCCGCTCCAGTTCCTCGAGGGGAATGATTCTATTTTCATCACGTAGCTCGGCCTGTTCGCTTTGCGTGCACACTTCTCGAGGGTTCCTTATGAGTTCAGAAGGCCTGATGTCCGTAGCCCCCCCATGCAGGATGACCGCACGTTCCAGCACGTTCCTGAGTTCACGCACGTTTCCAGGCCAATCGTAACGCATGAGCCTCTGCTCCTCGTCTAACGACAACCTTACATCCTGTCCGTGAGTTATCTTTTGCAGGAGCCAGGCGCAGATTGAAGGGAGGTCAGCAGGGTGCTCCCTTAAGGGAGGGAGTTGAATACTGATGACACTGAGCCGGTAATACAGGTCGCTCCTGAAGGTCTTGCCGAGACTGTTCTCTATGTCTGCGCTGGTCGCCGCCATTATACGGACGTCAATCGGCCGGATGGTTTCGCCGCCAAGCCGCCTTATGCACTTTTCCTCGGTCGCGGCCAAAAGTTTAGTCTGGAGGTGCATCGGCATGTCCCCTATCTCATCCAGGAACAGGGTGCCGCCTTCCGCCATCTCGAAAAGCCCCCTTCTTGCTGCTACGGCCCCGGTGAAGGCGCCCTTTTCGTACCCGAACAGCTCGGCTTCGATAAGGTTTTCCGGGAGAGCCGCGCAATTAACGCTGATGAACGCCTTGTCCTTGACCTTGCTGTTGTAATGGACTGCCCTGGCAGTCATGCTCTTGCCGGTGCCCGTTTCCCCGGTTATAAGTACCGGAGCTGATGAAGAGGCGGCCAGGTCAATGAGTTTTCTTATTTCGGTCAGGGCCGTGCTTTCCCCCACGAAAAGCACGTTCTCGGATTCCTTGGCGCTCTTGTATTTCTCGATCTGAGCGACTTTTTCCAGGTCAATGGTCTTGAGGGCATTGCCTATGCTGTGGGTAAGCGCCTCCAGCTCAAAAGGCTTTGACAGGTAGTCGTGCGCGCCGGCGCGTATCGCTTTCACAGCGGTTTCAAAACTGGGGTGCGCCGTAATGAAGATTATCTTTGTCCTGTCGTTGTAGTTAAGAATGGCCTGGCAGAGCGTATGCCCCTCTCTGTCCGGCAGGTTCTGGTCCAGCAGCACCACGTCCACGGTCCCGCTTGCGCAGGCTCCCAGACCCTCGTCGCCTGTATGGGCGACAAGTACCCTCATCGAGGCCTTAAGGTAGTCGCCGACTGCATCGCAGAAAAGCTTATCGTCGTCTATTATGAGGATGGTCCGGACGCTGTGCGCGACGTTCATTTGTTGACCTTCGGGAGAAAGATATCCACTGTTGTACCCTTGCCTGCCTCGCTCTCGACCTCTATGGTGCCGCCCATACGGGACAGCATTTTTTTTACGAGTGTCAGGCCCAGGCCGGTGCCGCACGGTTTCGTGGTATAAAACGGCTTGAAGAGGTTTTTCAACTGTTCCTCGGTCATGCCCCTGCCGTTGTCCACTATCCTTATCATTATAGTATTGTAAACCTCGACCACTAACATGGCTATCTTGCCGCTGTCCTTCCCTTCGCACGCGTCGGCAGCGTTGGTCAGAACGTTCAGCAATACCTGCTGCAGGGCGCGGGGATCGGCCATGCAAAAGAGGGTAGGAGATAAAATCCTCATGGTTGTTTCTATCCCCTTTTCCGCAAAGTCGCTTTTTATAAGGACCATGAGTTTGTTTATGAACGGGTCGACCTCAAGGGGCTGCATTACAAGGGTCTCGAACATGGAAAAGCTCTTCAGGTTATTGAGCAGGTACTCGATTTTCGCAAGCTCCTCCTGTGTCCTTGTGAGATAATTCTTCACTTCATCCGGGGTGTAACGGTCCAGGTTTATTGAAAGGACTCTGAGAGCTGTTTTCATTGCATTGATGGGGTTGCCCAATTCATGTCTTATCCCGGAAAATATATACCCGATATTGTCCATGGAGTTTACGGCTTCTGCAATGGATTCGAGACGCTCCTTCGCGGTGATGTCACGTTTGACGGCGATGAAGCTCATGATCGTGCCGGAGTTGTTCCGGACCGGGAATATAGAGCAATCCTCGATAAGCGGCGAACCGTCCTTGTGGATGCTCCTCAGACGCCCGCGCCAGGCGATACCTCGGGACAGGCTCTTCCAAAGCCCCGCGTATGTGGCTTCGTCGCTGAATTCCCTGCTTATGATGCTGAGTTTTTCTCCTATGACTTCAGAGGGTGAGAAACCGTTCATGGCTTTGTATGCAGGGTTAACATAGAGAATGGTCCCGTCCGTGGCTGCTATGACGATGGCGTCTTCTATTGACTCAATGGCAGTTATGAGCCTGTAGTGCTCCTCTTCCGCAGCCCCGAGTTTCTCATTGATCTTGACCAATTCCGCTGTTCTCTCCCGCACCCGATGCTCCAGTTCGGCGTGGGCGTGCTGCAGAGAACGGTACATGCTTTCGCTCTCCCTCAGTGACCTTATGTCTTGTTCGACAGCTTCCTCAGTTTCTTTCCTCACGTTATCAGTCATGAAAAAAAAGCGGCCTCCTTAAACAAGTGTCATCGTCAATTATATCAAATTGTCCTCGGTTAAAGAGTTTGTTTTGCTAAAATGAACTGCATGCATTCATGATAACCTGCTCATAATGGGCAGACATACTATTCTTCGGATACAACTCATTGTTTTTCTGTCATTCAGGACCCTGGCATTACTTTTGCACCATTGCAACCATAAAAAAAGGAGGCATGTCTATGGGGACACGGGCGCTTGCCGAAGCGGTAATAATGCAATCTATTTGTGATCTGTGGAAACCCGATCAAAAGCGGGATAGTATTAAGTTTTTCAAGGGAATGTGGTTCGACAGATACTCGTTCCTGGCCGGTATGGAATCATCCGAAAAGAACAGA
>JBEKJD010000153.1:0-10431 GCA_050011415.1 Dissulfurispiraceae bacterium
ATGTATTTTTGACTGCAGAAAACATCTAATCATAATTTAAACCTCGTCGGGCATACAGCGTCGTGCATCGAATACAAAGAAAAAATATTAAGCACTTAGTTGTCATTCCCGTGAAGACGGGAATCCAGTCTTTTAAGCATTTGCAAGCTCCCTGGATTCCCGCTTTCGCGGGAATGACGGCTTTTTACGCGTCTGTGAATTTTTATATTTTCCTAACGCTCCACGCTTTACGGTTTTTATTCTATTATCTTCGGTACCCTGTAAAATTTGTCCGACGGGTCAGGAGCGTTTTTCAACGCTTCCTCGTTTGAAAGCGATGGCGCATGGACATCATCTCTCATGACATTAGTGATAGGCAGCACATGAGAGGTTGGTTCAATGCCCGTGGTGTCGAGCGTATTTAATTGTTCAACATGCAGGATAATCGTGTTCAGCTGTGCGCTGTAGGTCAACAACTCCTCCCCGGAAAGAGTGAGCCTTGAGAGATCTGCAATGTGTCTTACTTCATCTTCCGTTATCTTCATTATCTAAACTTTTTCCAGATGCACATGCCGTACAGACAGCCGTTTCAGTCCGACACTCGAGAAATTCACCGTCACTTTCAGATCATCGCCGTCACCGCAGCAATCGCGAACGATGCCGACCCCCCACGCAGGATGTTTGACCTTGCATCCAACTACATAAGGAAGGGCTTTCCTGTGGGGCTGGAGTTTGACCGGTCTGGGCGGAACAGAGGCGCTGTGAGAAACTGCTGTTTTTTCGACCCAGAGACAGCAATCCTTCGGTATATCGTTAAGGAACCGCGAAGGTTCCTGCTCCTGCACAGTGGAATACAGCTTCCTTCTCTTTACCCCTCCCAGGCAGAGGATGTCTTTGGCCCTTGTCATACCGACATAGAAAAGCCTTCGCTCCTCATGCATTTCGGCGTCTTCACCAACGGCCTTGAAATAAGGAAGAATGCCCTCTTCGAGGCCTATAATGAATACCACAGGGAATTCCAGACCTTTTGCGCTATGCAGAGTCATGAGTGAAACAGCAGCCTTTGCCGGAGCTGAGCCGTTGGACGTTGCCTGAGCCAGTGATGTCTTTTCAAGAAAATCCTTTACAGTTACTGCATCTCCGGAGACAGTCAGTTCCATAATATTCTGCAGTCGCTCTTCCTCAATATCTTCAATATAACCTGTCACTTCAACAATGTCCTTAATCATATCAGCGGCAGTCTTGTAACTTGCGGCTGTCAGATGACCGATGATTTTGACAAATTCAGTCAACTTCTCTTTAATAGACGCTGCCAGCACGTTTGCCTTGACCATGGTCTGCGCGGCAGACAGCAGGCTGACGCCGTTCTTCTTTGCTTCCTGCTCTATTTTTGACAAGGTAGCCGCGCCGATATTTCTCGGAGGACTGTTTATAATGCGCCTCAGGCTTACATTATCATCGTGGTTCAGGACCAGCCTCATATAAGAAATAATATCTTTTATTTCCCGCCTGTGATAAAAGCTTATCCCGCTCAGGACGTTATAAGGTATGCTTTCCTCCCTCATCGCGTCTTCGATGGCCCTCGCCTGCAGGTTGACCCTGTAAAGGACAGCAAAGCTGTTGTAATCGTAGTTGTTCTTCAGGTAAAGGTCTTTGATGGTCCGCACCGCATATCTTGCCTCTTCGTCTTCGGTATTGAACCTGCAATAGATTATTTTCTCTCCATGGCCTTTTTCAGTCCAAAGGGTTTTATGCTTCCTGTTTTTATTTTTTGAGATTACCGAGCCCGAAACATCAAGAATGTTTTGCGTAGACCTGTAATTCTGCTCAAGCTTTATGACCTGGGCATCAGGAAAATCTTTTTCGAAGTTCAGGATATTGCCTACATCAGCGCCCCTGAATTTGTAGATGCTCTGGTCATCGTCTCCCACGGCGCAGATGTTCCTGTGTGACGACGCCATCAGTTGCAGGAGCTTGTATTGGGCATGGTTGGTGTCCTGAAATTCATCCACAAGGATATAAGAAAGCATATCGGTATATTTTGCGAGGATTTTCGGGTTCTCCTGGAACAGCTTTGCGGTGAGCATGATCAGGTCATCGAAATCCAGGGCATTGCACCGCTTCAGCTCATCCTGATATTTGAGGTAGACCCTGCCTTGCTTTTCGTCAAAACTGAACCCGTCTCCCTGGGACAGAAACTCTTCAGGAGATATCAGCGATGATTTGAGAATGCTTATCCTCGAAGATACTCCTTTGTAAAGTGCCTCATAGATATTGAACTCTTTAAGGATATGGCGAATAAGGTTGCACTGATCCTCTTCATCGTAAATGGTAAAATCCGGCTTGTATCCGATTGCCTTTATCTCTTTACGCAATATTTTATTACACTGGGAATGAAACGTGCCTATCCATGCATTCTTGACATCGTCTCCTATGCACTGGAATATCCTCTCTTTCATTTCATCGGCGGCCCTGTTGGTGAATGTGACGGTGAAAATTGATGATGGGTTAAGCTTTTTCTTTTTGATAAGATGGGAAAACTTATGGGTTATAACCCTGGTCTTTCCACTGCCTGCGCCTGCGAGAACAAGCAGCGGGCCCTTTGAATGCAGGATAGCTTCTTTTTGCTTGGAATTAAGCTCTTCTAACAAGACATCTTTTGCCATAAAAAATACTCGTTTACATTATAACATAAATACGCTATTCAGGTAACGGAAAATTAAAATCCTTTGTCACTCGACGGTCACGCTCTTGGCAAGGTTCCTGGGCTGGTCCACATCGCATCCCCTTAATACCGCGATATGGTAAGCAAGCAGCTGAAGCGGGACCGTTAAAAAAATAATATTCAAATACTGGTTGCTGTCCTCTGTAAAAAGTGAGTATTTTGCCAGTCTTCTGATTGTTTCATTTTGAGCAGAGGTGACTGCGATGATGGTGCCTCCCCTGCTCTTGACCTCTTCCATGTTCGACATGACCTTTTCGTAAAGCTTCCCGGAGGGCGCAAGCACAACAACGGGAAGGTCTTCATCAATAAGAGCTATGGGGCCGTGCTTCATCTCGCCTGCGGCATACCCTTCAGCATGGATATATGATATCTCTTTCAGCTTTAAGGCGCCTTCCAGTGCAATCGGATAATTTATTCCCCTGCCGAGGTAAAGAAATCCCCTGGTCCTGAAAAGCTCTTTGGCTATAGCGCTTATGGAGGCATCCAGCTCCAGAGTATGCTCAACCTGCAAAGGCAGGTGAAGCAGGTCTCCGAGGAGTTTTGAGGCAGCGCTTTTATCGAGTACGCCCCTAACACTGCCCAGGCCGATCGCCAGCAAATACAGCGCGATTAGCTGGGTGGTGAATGCTTTGGTCGAAGCTACGCCTATCTCCGGCCCTGAATGCGTGTAGAACACAAAATCCGATTCGCGGGAGGCCGTGCTGCCGATCACATTGCAAATGCTCAATACTTTGGCGCCAAGCCGCTTTGCCTCTCTTGAGGCTGCAAGTGTGTCTGCAGTCTCGCCGGACTGCGTGATTGCTATAAATAATGTGCTCCCTGTGATTATCGGGTTCCTGTACCGGAACTCCGAAGCAATGTCAACCTCTACAGGAATCCTGGAGAGGTCTTCGATCATATATTTGCCTGCCATACATGCATGGTATGAGGTCCCGCATGCAACAATTAATATCCTGTCGATCCCCTTGATGTACGCTGGGGTGAGGTTAAATTCCTCAAGGGCCACCTCCCCTTTATCATGGAATATCCTTCCACGTAAGGTATCCGCTATCGCCCTGGGCTGCTCGTAAATTTCCTTGAGCATGAAATGGCGGTATCCTCCCTTCTCAGCCATTGACGGACTCCACGATATCGTGGAAACATTCTTGTTCACCGGCATTCCGTCAAAATCGGTCACTATGACCCCGTCCTTATGGAGCACGGCTATTTCATTGTTATCGAGGAATATCACCTCTTTGCAATGGTTCAGAAAGGCAGGGACATCAGATGCGAGAAAGTATTCTCCGTCACCCAGTCCGATCACGAGAGGACTTTCCTTCCTGACTGCAATGATTTTATCAGGTTCGCTTTCATTAATGACCGCAAACGCATAAGCGCCCCTTATTTCACTGATCGCTCTACGGACTGCCGCCTCAAAAGGGGCCTTGGACGCATGCTTCCTGATCAGATGGCAGAGCACCTCGGTGTCGGTCTCAGACGTAAAGGTAAAGCCTTCGGCTTGCAACGCATGTTTAAGCTCCACGTAGTTTTCGATTATGCCGTTATGAACGACAACGATGCCGTCAGACCGGTGGGGATGGGCATTCTCATCAGAAGGTTTGCCATGCGTGGCCCATCGTGTGTGGCCTATGGCAAGATTGCTCGGTTTCGTGAGAGTTCCGGTGATTGCCTCAAGCGCGTTGATCTTCCCTTTGCAACGCCTGACGCTTATCTTATCATCTTCCAGAAAGGCGATTCCGGCGGAATCGTATCCCCTGTATTCAAGGCGCTTCAGGCCCTCCATAACAATGGGAATTGCATTCCCGCCGCCGATATATCCGATTATTCCACACATATAATAATACCGAAGGAGAGACACGGAGACGCGGAGACACGGGGACGCGGGGAAACAGAGAAACAAAGACTCGGGAAGCGGGGAAACAGAGGTTCCTTGATAATTATTTTGTTCTGATTACCCATGTATGAGCCTCCTCAACCATTTTAACTATTTGTCCAATAACCCGATTGTATGAATCCTCAAGTTCAGATGATAACGATCCCTGTGTATAATTGCTAAGACCTGATACTGTCCGACACCTACTTCTTTCTCCGTATCTCCGCGTCCCCGTGTCTCCGCGTCATTCTTTTGGCCGCCCATTTTTCAATATTCTTCTGTGAGGTCCTGCTGATGGCAAGGGCCAGGGCCGGGACATCTCTGGTAATGGTTGAGCCGGCCCCAACGTATGCGCCCTTCCCTATCCTGACCGGCGCAACAAGCTGCGTATCGCTTCCGATGAATACGTTGTCTTCTATCAGGGTCTTGTGCTTCATCCTTCCGTCATAATTACAGGTTATGGTACCGGCCCCGATATTCACCTGCTCCCCGATATCGGCATCTCCAAGATAACTCAGATGCGATGCCTTTGAGCCGGCGCCTATGATCGATTTCTTCACTTCGACAAAGTTTCCTATTTTGGCATGAGCACCGATGACCGACCCGGGCCTGATATGGGTAAACGGACCAACTGAAGCCCCGTCATCAATCACCGATGATTCAATGAGTGAGGAGTCTTTGATGATTACGTCATTTCCTATAACACTGTCTATTATCCTTGAGTTCGGATACACTGTACACCCTGTTCCAACAGAGGTCCTTCCTTCTATATGCACATTGGGGTAAATGATTGTTTCAGCGCCGACAACCGCATCCGGATGTATAAATACCGATGTCTTATCGACAAACGTTACACCATTCTCCATAAACCGGGAGGTGATTTCATCCTGGAGATAAAGAATGGCCCTGTAAAGATCGTCGCGTGTATTTATGCCCGTTAATTCTCTTTCATTCCCGAGGAGGAAAGCACCGGCGCGGTACCCCGAGTCTGCCGCCCTGCCCACAATATCTGTCAGGTAGTATTCGCCTTTGGCCCTGTTGACTGTAATTCTGTTTAAGAGCTTCAGCAAATGAGATTCAATTGCGTAGATACCGCTGTTAACTTCGCATATCTTCTTCTGTTCCGTATTAGCATCTTCATCCTCTACAATTTCTCTCAGCTTATTGCCTGTCCTGATTAGCCTGCCGTAGGAATGCGCACCCCCTGCGATAAAAGAGATCAAAGACAGGTCATTCCTGTTTTTCCTGTGGAGTTTTAAGAAGGCCTGCAGGGTTTCCGGCTTAATAAGAGGCGTGTCACCGCCAACCACCAGTAACGTGCCTGTAAAGCCCCGTAGTTTTTGCAACGCCGACTTAAGGGCATCTCCGGTCCCCCTGGGTTCCTTCTGGACAGCAAAGGAGACCGGATAGTTCCGCAAAGTCTCCCTTATCCTTTCGCCATTCACGCCTGTAACAACAATGGTCTTTTCAGGTTTCACCGCCGAGAGAGCTTCAACCACATACTGCAACATCGGCTTTGAAAATAGCGGATGAAGCACCTTGGGGAGAGTTGATTTCATGCGCGTGCCCAGACCCGCCGCAAGGACCACCGATGCCGGCTTCACTCTAATGGATCCTCCCTGCATGAGTTATGTCATCAGCCACAGACTTTTTAAGTGATTCCGTTATTATTGACGGCGCTGCGATGCCGCCCGAGAGGATAATCCTGATCCCGTCTTCTATCTGTATATCAGTATAAATTATGTCCTGCTCATTAAATAGAACTATATCACCAAGGTAAAGGTTATTGGTTGGGATGTATACTGCCTTCAGGCAAATATACCGGCCATCGGACTGTATGGTGCATTCCTTGGTCATGAAGCCGAAGGCGTAAGCGCCCGGTCTCGGGTACTCTACAATGACAAATCGTTTGAAAGCGCTGTTGCTTTCGGGTGAAAAAGCATCGACGAGCTGTTTGATTGCTGTGTAGATACTTTTAAAAACAGGGATGTTCAAAAAAATCTTCTCCACGAGATCCAGGAGCTTCTTGCCGAAAACATTCGTGGAAATGATGCCGATGAGAAACACGATCCCTATGGCGGTGATAAAGCCGAGTCCGGCAATGTGTATGCCCAGGACGAAATCGAAGAACGGACTCAGGATGCCGTCAACAAACTTAAAAAGACCGACAAGCACAAGAACGGTAAAAACTACCGGAACTGTTACTATAAGTCCTGCCAGGAATTTTCTTTTAAAGGTAATACGGATGGATTCGTCCATTACTTCATACTGCCTACTGTTTCATCGGAAATATCGAAATTACTGTAGACATTTTGCACATCTTCATTATCTTCCAGGGCCTCCATCAGACGGACCATCTGCTCGGAAGCGCTGCCTTCAAGCGGGACATAGCTTTTGGGAAGCATTGTTATTTCAGCAACCGATACCGGAATTCCCCCTTTGACAAGGGCTTCTTTTACAGCATTAAGATTTTCCGGTGATATCGTTATCTCATAATTATCTTCCTTTGGGTCGTTCTCCAGGTCTTCGGCTCCGGCGTCAAGGGCCAGCGATAACAACGTGTCTTCATCAGCTTTGGCTTTGGCGACAAGGATGTAACCCTTTTTCTCAAACATCCATGCAACGCACCCGGCCTCTCCGAGACTCCCTCCGCTTTTCGAGAGGATATGCCTTATTTCCGATACAGTCCTGTTCCTGTTATCAGACAGCGTTTCTATGAGAAGAGCTGCTCCGCCAGGACCATACCCTTCATAGATGCTTTCCTCATAGGTAGTACCCGGCAATTCCCCCGTGCCTTTCATTATTGCCTTCTTTATATTGTCCGAAGGCATATTGACTTCTTTCGCTTTTTCGATAGCGGTCCTTAACCGGGGGTTCCCATCAGGATCACCGCCTCCTGCTCGGGCGGCAACGGAAATCTCTTTAACTACCTTTGTAAAAGTCTTGCCTTTCTTTGCATCAGTATTCGCTTTCTTATGTTTTATCTGTGACCATTTGGAATGCCCTGACATGTGGGTCCTCCTAAAGCGTTGAACATCATGCGCCGCGCGTTAACGGTACTGTTTATGATAATAGGATTACACAAACACTGTCAAGGAGTTGGACATATCTCCAAATCCCGACATGGCAACTTAAAAACGTTAAATTACGTGTCATTGCGAGAACCCGGAGGGTTCGTGGCAATCTCCTGCTGAAAGACTGCGATTGCTTCGCTTCGCTCGCAATGACATTTTACATATCGGAATTTTGGGACATATCTCCATTACTTTACCTCCGCGCCTTCCAACGCATTTTTACAGGCGCATACCCGTTGAGCCGGTATCTGCGCAACTGCCGCCCTCAACAGCGATTTTATAGCATCAAGACAACAGAAATACCGGCACAGCACATCTCAAGCTCCCTGGCAAGGGCCGCTTCCGGCATTGCCGTCATCCCTACCACATCAGCGCCTATCAAAGAAAAAAACTGTATTTCCTTTGCCGTCTCGAGCCGGGGGCCATTAGAGCATATATATGTCCCATTTTTTTTAACAGACAGCCCGGCAGAACCGGCAGCGTGCAATAAGATGTCTCTCAACCTGGTGCAATAAGGAGCCGTAAAATCGACATGCACAACTTTTTCGCCATCATAGAACGTCGAAGGGCGCGCTCCCATAGTCATATCAATAATCTGGTCAGGAATGACTATGGAGCCGGGCCGCATTTCGCCGCTTATGCCCCCTACCGCTCCGATCGATATTATTTCGTCCACACCAAGGGATTTGAAACCCCATATATTCGCGCGGTAGTTTATCTTGTGAGGAGGAATGCTGTGTGGAATTCCGTGGCGGGCGAGAAATATCAGTTCCGTACCATTGAGGACAAGACGTCTATAAATTGATGACGGCTGCCCGTAAGGGGTAGAGAGTGAAATCTCTTCTCTAATATCTAACCCGTCAATATCGTAGAGCCCGCTACCGCCTATAAGACCGATTGGCATGAACATATTGTAGGGGATTGTGGAAAGATAGAGCAAGTGAAACCGGCTATGGGATTGCAATTCAGGCAGTAGATGAATCTCTTCCGCTCACTCCGTTTTGACAGTTCTACGGCTCGTCTCGCTACAGTCGCAAAATTCCCTTCGGTCAGTTTCGCTCCTGTTTTACGCTCGGTCGCCAAGAACTGTTTCAAAACTCCGTTAATGCTTCAGAGATTCATCTACTGCCTGAATTGCAGGACTATGGATATTGAAGACCCCTTATGTGTAATATAAATAAATTAATTAAGAATTATGGAAAAAAATACTAGTATCTTTAACACTTAAATTCTTAATTCGTAATTCTTAATTCGTAATTTTTTTTTACTCCTATGGATAGTATCGAAAAGCTGAAGATACTCTCGGAAGATTCGCAATATGATCTTGCCTGCGCATGCGGTACGGGCAAGGACGACCGCCGGAAACGGGGAACAGAAGGGAAATGGCTATACCCGGTGGCCTTGCCGCAGGGAGGGTATTCCATCCTCTTAAAAACCCTGCTTTCAAATGCTTGCAAGAACGACTGCAAATACTGCCCGCTGCGCTCGGAAACAAATGTCCGGCGCTGTACGCTCCAACCTGAAGAAGTGGCCTCTATATTCATGGAATACGTAAACAGGAAAAAAGTCTTTGGCTTGTTCTTAAGCTCCGGCGTCATGAACAGTGCCGACTATACCATGGACAAAATCAACACTGTGGCCCGTCTGCTAAGGTATAAGCACCAATTTAAAGGTTACATACACCTCAAAATCATCCCCGGCGCATCGGACGCGGCTATCGAGGATTCTGTTTTGTTGGCGAGCGCCGTATCGCTCAATATCGAGACGCCGGGGAAAAAAAGATTTGACCTGCTTTCTGATAAGAAGGACTACCTGAACGACATCGTCCGTCCCCTGAAGCTCATGGGCAGGCTCACCGGCCAGGGCACGCGATTTCCCCGTGTAAAGTGCACCTCCCAGTTCATTGTTGGAGCATCTGATGAGACCGATTCGGAGATTATCGATTATATGTTCCGTTTTTACCGCGGCCTGAAATTCCATCGTGTCTACTTCTCGGCCTATCAGCGTGGATTGGGAAATCCTGACCTCCCCGGAGAGAAGAATTTCCAGGCAGTCCCGGACAAGAGTTTTATGCGGGAACACCGTCTGTATCAGGTTGATTTTCTTATCCGCAGGTATGGATTCACCATGCAGGACATCCTCCTCAACAATCTCGGCAATTTGAGTCTGGATAAGGACCCAAAGGAAGTCTGGGCCGAAAACCATCCTGAATATTATCCTGTCAGGATTAATACATCGCACAAAGAGGCATTGCTCAGAGTGCCTGGCCTGGGACCGGATACCGTCAGCAGGATATTGAAGATGCGGCGGGAAAGAGGGGTCTCCAGGATCGAGGATTTGGGCATAAAGGGAAAAAGGCTCGAAAAAGTGAAGAGCTATGTGATTTTAGAGTAAGGGTCTGCCCCTAATCGGCATCAGGCGAAAGATCGTCGTCTGCGTTCACGTACCTGTAATTCTCTCTCAAGTATTTGCCGGGCAGATCGTCTGTATCTGAATTTGACCTGCCGGGCCCCATGTAGGTAGTGCGCTCTATGGTGCGCCCGTTCTGTTCGATATAGGCGGGCATATGCAACTTGTCGTCCATACAGACGCGGGTCTTCTCCTCATTTTCCACACTAAATAAAGTACAAGTATGTTTTTCATCCGTTTCATTTTCTTTTATCAGTTTTGATCCCGGCTTCAGATTAATAAGCCCTACCATATTATTCCAGTTCGTGAACTCGCCGATCCGGTAAAGATTTTCCTGGCTTACTTTCGTGATCAGCTTTTTGTTTTTGTCG